>NZ_JBNDHY010000142.1:0-11008 GCF_056755315.1 Monashia sp. HAY1-2A | reverse complement strand
CCCCCCCCCCCCCCCCCCCCCCCCCCCCCCCCCCCCCCTCTTTCCAAACAAAACCCCCCCCCCCCAGATTACTACGCGTCTCGTGGGCTCGGAGATGTGTATAAGAGACAGACCCGGGACAGGGCGGACGGGCGCTCGATGCCGGCGGCCTCAGGCCCGGCGGTCCGCCTCCTGGGCGCGCAGGGCGCGGGCGATGGTGTCGCGGTTCTCGGCGACGGTGCGCACGAGGCCGGCCGGGGCGTCGCGGTGCGCGTCGAGCCACGCGTCCGAGGCCGCGAGGAGCTCGGTGCTGGCCAGCGCGAACGGGTAGAACCCGCCGACCACCCGCTCGCCGATCGCGACGCTGCGTGCGGCCCACGCGTCGACGAGCATCTCGTGGTACCGCGCCACGTACGGCTCGAGGAGCGACAGGTCGATGCTGCGGCGGAAGCCGGCGGCCACGGCCTCGACCATCTGGTTGGACAGGACGTTCTGCTCGACGGCCTTGGCCCACGCGTCGGCCTTGGCCTCGGCGGTGGGGCGGGCCGCGAGGGCCTCGGCGTGCCGCTCCCGGCCCGTGGCGGTCGGGTCGCGGTCGAGCTCTGCCTCGAGCTCGGCATCCGTGGCGACGCCGAGCGCGGCGAGGGCGCGGACGAACGTCCAGCGCAGCTCGGTGTCGACGCCCAGGCCCGGCAGGGACGCGTCGCCGGCGAGCAGCGCCCGGAACCGGTCGGCGTCGGAGGCGTCGGCGGTCGTGTTGGCCCACGCCTCGACGAGCTGGAACTGGGCGTCGCTGCCCGGCTCGGCCGACTCGGCCAGGGCCCGCAGCGAGCTGCTGAGCAGCGCGGAGGTCTCGGCGCGGTGCTCGGGCGCGACGTAGAGGCGGGTCGACTGGACGATCTGGCCGAGGAGCACGCGCAGCAGCGTCGAGTCGCTCTCGCCGGGCAGCGTCTCGAGGACGAACCGCACGAAGTCGCGGGCCGGCATCTCGGCGTCGCGGGTCATGTCCCACGTCGCGCCGAGGACGAGCGAGCGCGGCAGCGAGTCGCCGAAACCACGCGGGTGGGCCAGCGCCGTGGCCAGCGACCGCTCGTCGAGGCGGATCTTGGCGTAGGCGAGGTCGTCGTCGTTGAGCAGCAGCAGGTCCGGCTGAGCGACACCGTCGAGCTCGGCGAGGTCGGTGCGCTCCCCGGCGACGTCGACCTCGTGGTAGGCGGTGCGCACGAGGCTGTCGCCCTGGACGGCGTAGAGGCCGATGCCGAGGCGGTGCGGCCGCAGCGTCGGGTGCTCCTCGGCGGCGGTCTGCTCGACGGCGAACGCCGTGTACCGGCCCTCCGCGTCGACCTCGAACGAGGGACGCAGCGTGTTGACGCCCGCCGTCTCGAGCCACAGCTTGCTCCACTCGGTGAGCTCGCGGCCCGAGGCGGCCTCGAGCTCGCCGAGGAGGTCGGCGAGCGTCGTGTTGCCCCACGCGTGCTTGCGGAAGTACGCGCGCAGCGCGGTGACGAACGGCTCGCGGCCGACGTAGGCCACGAGCTGCTTGAGCACCGAGGCGCCCTTGGCGTACGTGATGCCGTCGAAGTTGACCTCGACGTCCTCGAGGTGGCGCATGTCGGCGGCGATGGGGTGCGTCGAGGAGAGCTGGTCCTGGGTGTAGGCCCAGGCCTTCTCGGCCGTGCCGAAGGTCGTCCAGGCGCTCGTCCACTCGGTGGCCTCGGCCTGGCACGTCGTCGAGGCCCACTCGGCGAACGACTCGTTGAGCCAGAGGTCGTCCCACCACTTCATCGTCACGAGGTTGCCGAACCACATGTGGGCCAGCTCGTGCAGGATGGTCAGGGCGCGGCGCTCGACCTTGGCCTCGCTCACCTTGGAGCGGAAGACGTAGACCTCCGTGAACGTCACGGCCCCGGCGTTCTCCATCGCGCCCATGTTGTACTCGGGCGTGAAGACCTGGTCGTACTTCTCGAACGGGTACGGCTGGTCGAACTCGGACTCGAAGAACGCGAAGCCCTTCTTCGTGCAGTCGAAGAGGTTGTCGGCGTCGAGGTGCTGGGTCAGCGACCTGCGGCAGAAGACGCCGAGGGGCACCGTTCCGCGCCGCGTCTGCACCTCGTCGCGCACCTCGTCGTACGGGCCGGCGATGAGCGCGGTGATGTAGGAGGAGATGCGCGGCGTCGGGGCGAAGGACCACGTGGCCCTCTCGACGCCGTCGGCGACGCCGGCGGGCTCGGGGTGCGGCGTCGGGGAGTTGGAGATGACCTTCCAGTGCGCGGGAGCCGTCACGGTGAAGGAGAAGGAGGCCTTGAGGTCGGGCTGCTCGAAGACCGCGTACATGCGGCGGGAGTCGGGCACCTCGAACTGGGTGTAGAGGTACACCTCGTTGTCGACGGGGTCGACGAAGCGGTGCAGCCCCTCGCCGGTGTTCGTGTAGCGGCCCGTCGCCTCGATCGTCAGCTCGTTGTCGGCGGCCAGGCCGGGCAGCGCGACCCGGGAGTCGGCGAACAGCTCGGCCGGGTCGAGGTCGGCGCCGTTGAGGGTGACGCGCTCGACCGAGTCGGCGATGAGGTCGATGAACGTGTCGGTGCCGGGCTCGGCGCAGGAGAAGCGCGCCGTCGTGACCGTGCGGAACGTCTCGGGACCCGTGGTGAGGTCGAGACGGACGTCGTAGCTGTCGACCCGCAGGACCGCGGCGCGGGTGGCCGCCTCCTCGCGGGTCAGGTTCTTGCCGGGCACGAGGGGACCTCCTGGGGACGAAGTGCGTGGCTGCGACGCAGGCGGCACCGGTCGGACGGCCCCGTCGCCCGGACATCCTCGCACGGAGGTCCCACCCGACCGCCACCGCTCTTCGGCCCCGCGACGACGGGTGCGAGGATGGGCCCCATGACGCAGGCGTCCCCCTCACCCTCGACCGCGGCCTCCTCCTCGCACACCGACGCCGGCGCGAGCCGGGCCGTCGAGATGTGGTTCGACCCGATCTGCCCGTGGGCCTGGATGACGTCGCGCTGGCTCATGGAGGTCCAGCGGCTGCGCGACCTCGAGGTCACGTGGTCGGTCATGAGCCTCGCGGTCCTCAACGAGCACCGGCACGACCTCGACGCCGCCTACCGGGCGCGCATGGACGAGGCCTGGGGCCCGGTCCGCGTCATCATCGCGGCCGCGGAGGCCCACGGCGACACCGTCGTCAAGCCCCTCTACGACGCCATGGGCACCCGGATCCACCTGCGGAAGATGAGCGACTTCGACGTCGTCATCCGCGAGTCGCTCGAGGAGGTCGGCCTGCCGGCGGCGCTCGCCAAGGAGGCCCACCACAAGAAGTTCGACGCGGCGCTGCACCGCAGCCACAAGCGGGGCATCAGCCTCGTCGGCACCGAGGTCGGCACGCCGATCATCTCGGTGGGCGGTGTCGCGTTCTTCGGACCCGTCGTGACGCCCGCACCGAAGGGCGAGGACGCCGTGCGCCTCTGGGACGGTTGCGTGCTCGTCGCGTCGACACCGGGTTTCTTCGAGCTCAAACGCACCCGTACGCTCGGCCCGATCCTCGACTGACCCGACCCGACGCACCCAAGGACGGACATGCGCATCCACATCGGCGGCGACCACGCGGCCTACGAGCTCCACCAGGCCCTCCTGACCCACCTGCGCGACGCCGGCCACGACGTCGTCGACCACGGTCCGTCCGCCTACGACGCGCAGGACGACTACCCGGTGTTCGTGCTGCGGGCCGCGGAGGCCGTTGCGGCCGAGGCGGGTTCGCTCGGCGTCGTGCTGGGGGGCTCCGGCAACGGTGAGCAGATCGCGGCCAACAAGGTGAGCGGCATCCGCGCCGCGCTCGCCTACTCCACCGAGCTGGCGAGCCTGGCCCGCGAGCACAACGACGCCCAGGTCGTCTCGATCGGCGCGCGCTTCACCCCGGTCGAGACCGCCATCGCCATCGTCGACACGTTCGTCGGGACGAACTTCTCGAATGAGGAGCGTCACGCCCGTCGTCTAGGTATGGTTTCCGCGTACGAGAACACGGGGGACTTGCCGGCGCTGCCGGACTCGGACGCGTCGTGAGCTGACGCCCGGGCCGGCTCCCCTCCAGCCCAGCAAGGGAGGCACGTGGCGACCAACGAGAGCATCGTCTCTCGCCGCTCGGGGTACGCTGCCGGACCGATCCGACGCCTCACGCACCTCGGTCCGTGGCTGTCGCGCGCCCCGTGGGTCATCGTCGGCATCTTCCTCGTGCTCGGCGTGCTCGCCACGAGCTCCATCTACGTCTGGCGCGACGCCGTGCCCTGGAGCGTCTACTGCCTCCTCGTCGTCGCAGCCGGGCTCTTCCTCGAGCCGCGGTTCCTCCTCGTCGTGTTCATCGGCCTCTTCCTCAGCATGGCGATCGTCGGGGTGTACCTCGGCGGCAACAAGCCGTCCACGACCGGTTCGCAGATCGTCACCGCGGCGACGATGCTGCTCATGCTCTGGCTCTCGCACGCACGCGCCCAGGTGGGCGTCGTCGGGGTCAGCGGCGAGTCGATGCTCGTCGACATGCGCGACCGGCTCCGTGCCCAGGGCGAGCTGCCGCAGCTGCCGCCGACGTGGCACGCCGAGGTTGCCCTCGAGTCGGCCTACGGCGACGGGTTCGCCGGTGACTTCGTCGTGGCGACGAGGTCGACCGACGGCCGCACCCTCGAGGTCGCCCTCGTCGACGTCTCGGGCAAGGGCCGGGAGGCCGGGACCCGCTCGCTGCTGCTGTCCGGGGCGCTGGGCGGCCTGCTCGGCGAGATGAGCGACCGGGCGTTCCTCCAGTCGGCCAACAACCACCTGCTCCGGCTGCGGTGGCCCGAGGGCTTCGCGACCGCCGTGCACGTCGCCGTCGACCTGGAGACCGGCAACTTCACCATCGGCTACGCCGGGCACCCGGCTGCGGCCCAGTTCGCCGCCGGGTCCGGCCGCTGGCGGATGCTCAACGGGGGGCGCGGGCCGCTGCTCGGCGTCATCGAGCAGGCGCAGTACCCCCGCGAGTCGGGCACCATCCGTCGCGGCGACGCCCTCGTCCTCTACAGCGACGGTGTCATCGAGGCGCGTGACAAGGCGCTCGTCGACGGCATCGACCGCATGCTCGGCCGGGCCGAGTCGTTCATCCGGACCGGCTTCGAGGGCCTGGCCCAACGGCTGTGCGACCACGCCGCCGCGGGTCTGGGCGACGACCGCGCCGTCGTGACCATCTGGCGCAGCTGACGCGTCCGCGGGGGAGACGGTCCGGCAGCCGGCCCGGCCCAGCTCCTGACTGCGGAACGCGACAGCGGGACGCGGCGGGGTTCGGGGCCTCGGCGTCGCGTCACTACGATGCCCGCGTGGAGGAGCATCCCGACGGTCAGCCCGACGAGCAGACCGCTGCACGCCGAACGGTGCACGAGGTCCCGGACCTGCCTGAGGGCGTCACCCCGGCGCGGGTGCGCAGCTTCGTGCGGCGCGGGCGCCTCTCGTCGCTGACGCTCGAACGCATGCAGACGCTCGCGCCGGCTCGTGCCCTGCCGCCCGGCGCCTTCGACCCCGTCGCAGCCTTCGGGCGCGTCGCGCCCGTCGTGCTCGAGATCGGCTGCGGCCACGGGCACGCCGCCATCGCCTACGCCCGGACCCACCCCGAGCACGACCTGCTCGCCATGGACGTGCACACGCCCGGCATCGCCCGGATGCTGGCCGACGCCGAGGCGGCCGGCGTACCCAACCTGCGCGTGGAGGTGGGCGATGCCGTCCTCTTCCTCGAGGAGCGCGTCGGGGATGCCGTCTTCGACGCCGTGCACCTGTTCTTCCCCGACCCGTGGCGCAAGAAGAAGCACACCAAGCGACGGTTCGTCAGCCCGACCAACCTCGACCTGCTCGCCCGCGTCCTCAAGCCCGGCGGCCACGTCCTCGTCGCCACCGACCAGGACTTCTACGCCGAGCACGTCCTTGCGGAGGCCGGCGCCCACCCGCGCTTCACCGCCCGACGCGTCGAGCGCCCCTCCTGGCGGCCGGCCGACGGCTTCGAGGCCAAGGGCGTGCGCGCCGGGCGCACCATCAACGAGTTGCGCCTCGACCTGCTGCCCGCCTGACGCCCGGGGGACCGGACGCCGGCGCTCGTGCCTCGCTCCTCCCTGTCGGAGGGACCTTCGGTCGGGGCAACAGGCCGGCCTCTCCGCCGCGGCTCGTTCCTCGCCGCGGCAGCTCGACCTCCCTGCATCCTCGTGCCCCGGCGAACGAAAGGCCGGGCTGAGCGACTCCGTCGCTTCCCGCCCGGCCCTTCGTGACGTCGGGGCAACAGGATTCGAACCTGCGACCTTCCGCTCCCAAAGCGGACGCGCTACCAAGCTGCGCCATGCCCCGTTCGCGCCCGCCGGACGCGACGAACCCGCTGGCAGCGGGTCGATTTCGGCGGACCGGACGCGAACCAGTAGGCTAGCGCCTCGGATCACCCGGTCGGCGACGGCATGCCGCCACGACCAGCGCTCCTGCGGGCGTAGCTCAATGGTAGAGCCTCAGTCTTCCAAACTGATTACGCGAGTTCGATTCTCGTCGCCCGCTCCAGAAAGCCAGTGGCACGCGGCCTCGTCCGGTGCCTACCGTGGGCCGGTGCACCGCCCCGACCTGCAGGACGCCCTGCGCGACCGTGACGCCGTCCTGCGCGCCTTCCTCGCCCCGGACGGCTCGCTGAGCGCCATCCCCACGAAGATCCGCAAGCGCCTCGTGGTCCTCGACCACCTGGCCCAGCACTTCGAGCCGGGGCGCCGCTACGACGAGACCGACGTCAACAACACGCTGCGCCGCTACCACCCCGACGTCGCCGCCCTGCGCCGCTACCTCGTCGAGGAGGGTTTCCTCGACCGCGCCGACGGCCGGTACTGGCGCAGCGGGGGCACCGTCGCCGACTGAGTCGAGCCGGAGCATGCGTCCCGGACGCGTCAGCCGGCCCGGAAGCCCAGCGCCTCGGACAGGTAGGACTCGGCCCCCTCGGCCTCGAGGCCCCTCTCCACGACGGCGGCGGTCCGGGGCGAGGGCCAGGCGTGGAGCCAGAAGAGCGCGAGGCCGCCCGGCAGCGCGACGAGCAGGGTGACCCACGTGCGCGGCGTGAACGCGAACGAGGCCGCGAACGCGACCAGCACCGGGGCCTCGGCGAAGGCCGTGCGCAGGATCGTCGTCGACGTGAAGTACCGGAGACTCGTGGCCTCCGCGTTCTCGCGCGGCAGGTCCGCGGGCAGGGCCGGGACCGTGTAGCCGAACCGGCGCACCAGCACGGCCGAGCCGACGAGGACGACGAGCACCACCGCGACCGCGGTCCACGACGGCATCGACCCGGCAGGGTCGACGAGGACGCGGACCGCCGAGAGCATCGGGGCACCGATGCCGACCATCCCGGCGACCATCTGCACCGGCCGCAGCGCCGCGAGGGTGCCGGACGCCGCCGGACCCACCGGGTCAGATGGGCCGGGCGAGGGGTGCGGCGACTCGCTCATGGGCCCCGAGCATAGGCGAGCGCAGCGGGGCCGCCGTCGGCGCATTTAGCCATCCGTCGTGCGGCCGATAGCATGGTGCGTCGGTTCCCTGTCCAGCGTCGGCGCCACCATCGAGAGCGCCGACCCCCAACCGCCCAAGATGGAGTACCCCGCAGTGAAGAGTGCCCTCGAGACCCTCAGCCCGACCCGGGTCAAGATGACCGTCGAGGTCCCGTTCGAGGAGCTCAAGCCGAGCCTCGATGCGGCCATCAAGCACATCGGCGAGCACATCCAGGTCCCCGGCTTCCGCAAGGGCAAGGTCCCCGCGCGCATCATCGAGCAGCGCGTCGGCCGTGCCGCAGTCCTCGAGGAGGCCGTCAACAACGCGCTGCCGACCTTCTACGGCCAGGCCCTCGAGGCCAACGAGGTCCGCCCCCTCGGCCAGCCGGAGATCACCGACCTCAAGGTGCCCTCGACCGACGGTGAGGACCTCAGCTTCACCGCCGAGGTCGACAAGCGCCCCGAGATCGAGCTGCCCGACTTCTCCGACATCGAGCTGACCGTCGACGAGGCCACCGTGTCCGGCGACGACGTCACCAAGCGCCTCGACGACCTCCGCGCCCGGTTCGGCACCCTCACCGGCGTCGAGCGCGCGGTCCAGGACGGCGACTTCGTCTCCATCGACCTGTCCGCCCAGATCGACGGCGAGGAGATCGACGCCGTCACCGGCGTCTCCTACGAGGTCGGCAGCAAGAACATGCTCGACGGTCTCGACGAGGCGCTCGTCGGTATGAGTGCCGACGAGACCAAGACGTTCACGGCGCCGCTGGCCGGCGGTGACCGCGAGGGCCAGGACGCCGAGTGCACCGTCACGGTGACCGCCGTCAAGGAGCGCGAGCTGCCCGAGCTCGACGACGAGTTCGCCCAGCTCGCCTCGGAGTTCGACACCCTCGAGGAGCTCAAGGCCGACCTCGCGCAGAAGGCGGAGATCGACGCCAAGTTCGCCCAGGGCGTCGCGGCCCGCGACAAGCTCCTCGACGCGCTGCTCGAGAAGGTCGAGGTGCCGGTGCCCGAGGGCGTCGTCGAGGCGGAGGTGCACAGCCACCTCGAGGGCGAGGGGCGGCTCGAGGACGACGAGCACCGGGCCGAGGTCGACGAGAGCACCCGCAAGGGCCTGCGCACCCAGCTCCTCCTCGACGCCATCGCCGAGAAGGAGGAGGTGCAGGTCCAGCAGCAGGAGCTCATCGAGTTCCTCGTCATGAGCTCGCAGCAGTACGGCATGGACCCCAACGCCTTCGCCCAGCAGGTCGACAAGGACGGCCAGATCCCGGCGATGGTCGCCGAGGTCGCGCGCCGCAAGGCCCTGGCCACCGTCCTGGAGAAGGTCGTCGTCAAGGACACGGCCGGCAACACGGTCGACCTCAACGAGGCCGTCCCGGGCACCGAGGGTGACGAGGACGAGGCACCCGTCGCCGAGTCCACCGAGTCCACCGAGGCCACCGAGTCCACCGAGGCCACCGAGGTCGCCGAGGTCGCCGGGGAGAAGGCCGACGCCTGACCCGTCCGCATCCGTCGCACGAACGGCCGGTCCCGCACGGGGCCGGCCGTTCGTCGTCCCCGGGTCTCGTCGGACGACGACGGCGGAGTCTGGGTACGTCACGGTCATGAGCACCCACGACGAGAGCAACACCGGCCTGACCGACAGCGACATCAACAGCCAGCGCCCCGACGGCTCCGGTGGCGAGGGCACGTCGGCGACGACGAGCGGCGAGTCCGACGGCAGCCCCGGCGGCATCGCGACGGACGAGGACGTCGACCGCGGCAACGCCGACGGCAGCACCCCGCGCGAGACGCCTCGCGAGGGCGCCCTCGAGGACGCACAGGACGTCGTCGACCAGCAGGCTGACCAGGCCAGCGCCACGGGCGAGTCCGGACAGGACAACGGCCTCAACGAGTGACCCGTCGCTGGACGATCGCCTGAGGCGACCGGCTGAGCGCCCGCGGCTTGCGCCGGGGGCGCTCAGGTTTGTGCGCTCACGGCGAACAGGGCGCGGTTCGGGAAATCTGCCCAGGGGGGCGCGCGTTAGGGTCAGTGACGAGCCGGCCGCAGACCGCGTCACCCCTCTTCACGGGGGTCGCGTGGGCGCCGCGACCGGACAACTTCGACGATGGAGACATGGTGAACTCGGACATCTCCGCCAACGGCAACGGCCAGCCGGGTGGTCTGGACGACCACATCTACAACCGCCTGCTCAAGGAGCGGATCATCTTCCTCGGGTCCGACGTGCGCGACGACAACGCGAACGCCATCGCCGCCCAGCTGCTGCTGCTGTCGGCCGAGGACCCCGAGAAGGACATCTGGCTCTACATCAACAGCCCCGGCGGGTCCATCTCGGCCGGCATGGCCATCTTCGACACGATGAACTGGATCCCCAACGACGTCGCGACCGTCGCCATGGGCATGGCCGCCTCGATGGGCCAGTTCCTCCTGTCGGCCGGCACGAAGGGCAAGCGCTACGCGACGCCGCACGCGCGGGTCATGATGCACCAGCCCTCCGGCGGCATCGGCGGCACGGCGACGGACATCAAGATCCAGGCCGAGCAGATGCTCTACGTCAAGAAGCAGATGGCCCAGCTCATCGCCGAGCACACCGGGCAGACGGTCGACCAGATCGAGAAGGACTCCGACCGCGACCGCTGGTTCAGCGCGGAAGAGGCCAAGGAGTACGGCTTCGTCGACCACGTGTTCAGCCGCTCCGACCAGGCCGTCGAGGGGCGCGGCGTCGGTTCGGCCGACGCGAAGCCCGACGCCAACTGACCGCGGCCGCAAGGACTTTGGAGAAGACCATGATGATCGAACCCACGAACCGCCTCGCCGTGCCGCAGCCCTCGAGCCGTTACATCCTCCCGCAGTTCGAGGAGCGCACCTCGTACGGGATGAAGCGCTCCGACCCCTACAACAAGCTCTTCGAGGACCGCATCATCTTCCTCGGGGTGCAGGTCGACGACGCCTCGGCCGACGACATCATCGCCCAGCTGCTCGTCCTGGAGTCGCTGGACCCCGACCGCGACATCCTCATGTACATCAACAGCCCCGGCGGCTCGTTCACCGCGATGACCGCGATCTACGACACGATGCAGTTCGTCCGGCCCGACATCCAGACGTTCGTCATCGGCCAGGCGGCCTCGGCCGCCGCCGTCCTCCTGGGCGCGGGTGCCCAGGGCAAGCGTTTCGCCCTGCCGAACTCCCGCATCCTCATCCACCAGCCGGCGCTCTCCGGCGGTGACTACGGCCAGGCCTCCGACATCGAGATCCAGGCCAACGAGGTGCTGCGCATGCGCACCTGGCTCGAGGACACACTGGCCAACCACACGGGTCGCACGTCCGAGCAGGTGCGCCAGGACATCGAGCGCGACAAGATCCTGTCCGCCGAGGACGCCAAGGAGTACGGCCTCATCGACGAGGTGCTCGCCTCCCGGAAGGCCTCGCTCGAGGTCTGACCCGGAAGGACGCTCGGTGCCGTCGGGCCCGGTCCCTCGACTGTCTCTTATACACATCTGACGCTGCCGACGACGGA
>NZ_JBNDHY010000141.1:0-11077 GCF_056755315.1 Monashia sp. HAY1-2A | reverse complement strand
GGTGTGGGACAGCTCGCCGGAGATCAGGCTCGGGAACGTCGCCGCGCTGTAGCTGAGCAGATAGACCACGGCGAAGATCGGCGCCCGGTCAGCCGGGCAGCTGCCGTAGATCAGGCCGCGGACTGCGGAACTGATCGCGACGCCTTGCGCGGCACCCGCGACGATCGTTGCCGCGATGAACACCGGCAGCGCTCCGACAGTCGTCGACGTCACGAGACCGGCCCACCCGACGACGAAGGCCGTCATCCCGATCCGTTGCGCCGTCGCCGGGGCGAACAGCCCACCCAGCGGCGAACCCAAGGCGCTGGGACCCATGTAGGCGGCGAAGACGAGGCCGAGGATCAGCGGACTGTGCGTGCCGAGCTGGTCCTGGACCAGGCCGGGTACGAAGGCCTGGTAGAAGGCACCGGTCGCCCACGTGCCGAGAAAGACCGCGGCTGAGACGGGCAGGAGTCTCCGCACCCGCGCCGGCACCCGGACACTGGGCCGCAGCGACGCCCAGGCGCCCGGGCAGCGAGTGACTGTCTCGGGGCTGACGGCGATGAGGGCAGCGGAGACCAGCAGCAAGACGATGACCACCACGTAGATGAGGTCGCGTGGCCACGGGCCGAACTGCACCAGGGCACCAGAGGCGACCGCGCCGAGCGCCAGCCCGAGCATGATGGTCTGGCTGGAGGCGACGGAGGCCAGCCACTGCGGCTTGGCCGGCGCCGTGTCGACGATGTACGGCGGCAGGCTGCTACTGGCGAGGCCGCCGCCGAGCCCCATCAGAAGCCGACCCGCGACCAGCATTCCGATGTCGTGGACGCTCAGCAGCAGCACGCAGCCAAGGACGATGAGCCCGAGACTGGCGATGGCCACGGGGCGACGGCCGACGTAGCCCGACAGGCGTCCCAGAACCAGCAGCGCACCCAGGGTCGCGGCCGAGTAGGCGACAACGGTCAATGAGATGCCGGCGTTCGTGAAGCCGTCCTCGGCCCGGTAGATGTTGAACAGCGGGATGGTGGAGCCCGCGGCGGCGAACGCCGACATGAGCGCCAGCACGCCTGAGACGAATCCGAGCCGGAGCGAGGCGGCCCGTGGCGCGGGCGTCAGGGACTCAGCGACGGTGTGCGTCACGTCAAGCCTTCCTGTGGGTCCCGAAGATCGGGTCTGTACAGCAGCCTGGTTCAACGACGACGTGTCGCTGTCGCAGGCCTGGAGGCGTCTCACCCCGCGCCGAAGAGCTCATCTGCCCTGGGGTCGGAGGGGGCCCAGCATCACCGAAGTGGACGATTGAGTCCAGTTACGTCAGGCCTGACACGGATGACGGTCTTGCCCTGGCGTCGCCGAGTCGGGTTGAGGGCCGCGACGGCGTCGTCGAGCGATGCGACGTCTCCGATGTTCGTCCGGAGGCGGCCGTCCCGCACTCGCTGGACGATCTCCGTCAGCTGTGCGCGGTCTGCCTCGACGACGAAGTCGACGGCCAGCCCCTCGGCGGGACGGGCCTCCACGGGTCCGGTGACGGACACCAGCGTCCCACCGGCACGGACGAGCGCGGCGGACCGCTTCTGGATGTCGCCACCGATGACGTCGAAGACGAGGTCGACACCCCCGACGTCCTCCAGCGAGTCGTTCTCGAGGTCGACGAACTCGTGCGCGCCGTAGTCGAGGGCCTTGGCGCGGTCGCCTCCGCGCCCGGTGCCGATGACGTACGCCCCGGCTTCACGGGCAAGCTGGCTGACCATGGTCCCGACGGCGCCCGCCGCACCGTGCGCGAGGACGCTCTGGCCAGCCTCGAACCGGCCGTGAACGAAGAGGCCCTGCCAGGCCGTCAGCCCGGAGATGGGCAGGCTCGCGCCCACAGTGAAGTCGACATCGCCGGGAAGCGGCGCGAGGTTGCGCGACTCGATCGCGACGTACTCCGCCAGGGTTCCGTCGCGGTGCCAGTCGGAGATCCCGAAGACGCGCTGGCCGAGCGACACGCCCGTCGTGCCGTACCCGAGCGCGGTGACGACACCGGCCACCTCATGACCGAGGACCGAGGGCGAACGGTCCTTGCTCGCTCTCGTGGTCCACGTGGAAGGCCAGTCCACTTCGGTCGGGACGTACCCCGAGGCGTGCACCTCGACGACGACGTCATTGATCGCCGGGGAGGGGTCGGGGTGGTCGGTGAGCCTCGCCCCGGCCGTTCCCGCGCTCTGGTCCGTCACCACGATGGCTTTCATCGGTCTCCTCTTTCTGTCCGGTTGCCGCGCTGCACGCGAAGACGACCAGCGACCGCTCGAAGCACGACCCTGCCGACAGGTGGGCCGGGTCGGTGCGACTGCGGGGGCAAGCCCTGACGTGCGCTCGTCAAACCAGGTGTCGAGACGTCCTTCGATCTTATGACCCGGCAGGTCCTCTCGTCCGGACTGACCGGGGCAACGCGCTCATGGGCACAACATGCATCCGCCCCTAAGACGCGAGCGCGGGGCGCAACCAAGAGCCCGTCAACAGGCGACCCGGCAGCACCACAGAGAGACCACGATGAGCTCCACCACGACCCAGAAGCCTCAACAGGTAGCCGCACCGACGTTGCGCTCTGAGCGGCTGGCCGCGCGCACCGGCGTGGTCCGGTGGCTGACCACCACCGACCACAAGGTCATCGGCGACCTCTACCTGATCACCTCGTTCGTGTTCTTCCTGTTCGGCGGGGTGCTGGCCTTGATGATTCGCGCCGAGCTGTTCGCGCCCGGCCTGCAGGTCGTCGACAACCCACAGGAGTTCAACCAGCTGTTCACGATGCACGGCACCGTGATGCTGTTGCTCTTTGCGACGCCGCTGTTCGCCGGGTTCGCCAACGCCCTGATGCCGCTGCAGATCGGCGCGCCCGATGTCGCGTTCCCGCGGCTGAACATGCTCGCGTACTGGCTGTACCTGTTCGGTGCCGTCATCGTCCTGGCAGGGTTTCTCACTCCGGGTGGTCCAGCAGCCGCGGGCTGGACCAGCTACGCGCCACTGTCGGATGCCGCCTACACCCCGGGGCTCGGTGGTGACCTGTGGGTCTTCGGCCTCGCGCTCGGTGGTGTCGGCACCATCCTCGGCGCGGTCAACGTCATCACGACGATCGTGTGCCTGCGGGCCCCCGGCATGACGATGTTCCGGATGCCGATCTTCACGTGGACGGTGCTGGTCACCTCGCTGCTGGCCATCCTGGTCTTCCCGATGCTCGCAGCCGCGCTGTTCGCCCTGGGAGGTGACCGGCGCTTCGGGATGCACATCTTCGACCCCACGAACGGTGGCGCGATGCTGTGGGAGCACCTCTTCTGGTTCTTCGGCCACCCCGAGGTCTACATCATCGCGCTGCCGTTCTTCGGCATCATCAGCGAGGTCCTGCCGGTCTTCTCCCGCAAACCGATCTTCGGCTACAAGACCCTCGTCTTCGCGACCATCGCCATCGCCGCCCTGTCGACGAGCGTCTGGGCCCACCACATGTACGCCACGGGCCAGGTGCTCCTGCCGTTCTTCTCGGTCATGACGATGCTCATCGCCGTCCCGACCGGCGTGAAGTTCTTCAACTGGATCGGCACGATGTGGGGCGGCAAGGTCGTCATGGCCACGCCGATGCTGTGGGCGATGGGCTTCCTCGTCACCTTCCTCTTCGGCGGCCTGACCGGCGTCGTCATGTCCAGTCCCGCGCTGGACTTCCACATCACCGACAGCTACTTCGTCGTCGCGCACATCCACTACGTCGTCTTCGGCACCGTGGTGTTCGCGATGTTCGCGGGCTTCTACTTCTGGTGGCCGAAGCTGACCGGCCGCATGCTCGACGAGCGCCTCGGCAAGCTGCACTTCTGGACGCTGTTCATCGGCTTCCACACGACCTTCCTCATCCAGCACTGGCTCGGCATCGAGGGCATGGCCCGCCGCTACGCCGACTACCTGCCCGAAGAGGGCTTCCAGGCCGCGAACATCGTCTCGAGCCTCGGGTCCTTCCTGCTCGGCGCCTCGATGATCCCCTTCCTGTACAACGTCTGGAGGACGTGGAAGAAGGCGCCGCTCGTCGAGTCCGACGACCCGTGGGGCTACGGCGCCTCCCTCGAGTGGGCCACCTCGTGCCCACCGCCCCGGCACAACTTCACGTCACTGCCCCGCATCCGGTCCGAACGGCCGGCCTTCGACCTGCACCACCCGGAACAGCCGGCCAGCGGGGCCCTCGTCTCCGAGCTCAACGAGGGTTCACGCCTGGTCACCGACGCCCGGCGCGCTCGACCCGTCCTTGAACGGTGACAGCACAGCTGTCATCACCCGGTTGGCCGGCGCGTCGAGGTACACCTGCGCGGACTGCCGGCTCACGTACCCACTGAGCCAGTCGAGCTCCAGCCGTCGACCGCCCATCAGGTCGTTGGCCATCGACGAGGTCATGTCGAACGGGAGACCGTCACAGAACTCGAGCCGTTCCGCAGGCAGCGAGCTGGGCAGGTCCACCCCGAGGCGCTGACCCAGGGTCGTTGTCTCGGTCATGAGCTCCAGCAGGAGCGCCCGCGACTCGGTGTGGCTGCGCACCACCCCGATGGGGGCCCTCGTGACCGCGGTCGTGGCCGACAGGCCGACGAGGAAGGTGAGCTTCTCCCAGAGCAGCTCGGTGATGGCACTCGAGGCGACCGTGTCGACACCCGCGCCGGCCAGGGTGGACCGGATGAGGCGCAGCCGCTCGCTGTCGGTGCCGTCGAACTCGCCGAACACGATGCGCTGAAGCGCGCCGTGATGGGTGATCGTTCCAGGCTCGGTGATGAAGGCCGAGATGTAGGCGGCGCCTCCCATGAGCTGTCGTTCGGGAACGTGCTGGGACAGCACGCTCCGGGCGAGGACGCCGTTCTGCAGCGAGAGCACCACGGTGTCAGGCGAGATCACTGGGGCGAGCTGGGCTGCCACCGCCTCGGTGTCCCAGGACTTCACGGTCACCAGGACCAGTTCGGGGTCGGTCAGCTCGCCCAGGTCGTCGGTAGCGGCCACGGCCGGAACATGCCGGGTCGACCCCTGCGTCACCAACGTCAGTCCAGCCGTGCGCAGCGCGCGAAGATGAGCACCGCGCGCGACGAACTGCACGTCGTTGCCAGCCAGCTGCAGCTTCGCGCCGAAGTACCCCCCGACGCCGCCGGCGCCGATCACTGCCACCTTCATCGAGTCGCTCCTTCCGTACGAATTCCAGCCGTGGTCGCAGCGTCCGCTCAGTCGGTGACGCGGCTGGGAGTGGCCCCGTAGACCAGGTCCCGGTAGTCATGGTGCTTGCCCAGCCAGCTGCGCACGAACGGGCACACGGCCAGCACCTTCCGCTCACCCTTGGCTCGGATGTCATCCAAGGCCTGCTGGACCAGGATGCTGCCGATCCCCCGACCTTCGTAGGAGGGGTCGACCTCCGTGTGCTCGATGATGACGATGGAGGCGGCGTTCTGGTACACGGTGTAGCCGGCCACCTCGTCCCCGATGCGTGCCTCGTACCGATGCATCGACGCGTTGTCGACAACGGTCACATCCATCTGCAGCTCCTTGATCAGTGGTCTGTTTCGTCGTCCCAGTGGTCGCGACGACGCGCCGCCACCGGGACTCGTAGCCCACGAGAGTGCCCGTGCTTCGGCCTCGTCTGGGCACCGTCTGGTGCCCTGAGCCGGCATGGTCGCGTCGCGGCCGTCGTGCGACTGGTTCGTGTGTGCGGCGGTCCCGATCTCTCGCGCGGACCCAAGTGCCGGCCCGCGGACGGGCACATGACCTAAGGCTTCGCGTGCACGTGGCACCAAGGTCACATCAGTATGCGCCGATCAGGGCCCGGTCGACGCCGTCGAGCGCGGGCGCGGGCCACGACGGCGCCACGCACAGAACGAGAGGTCACACATGCTGCTCAACGGTTCACGCTTTCCCCGACTGTCCATGCGCACCGCCGCCGGTGGGGAGATTCGGCTTCCATCAGCCACCGAGGGCAGCTACGCCGTCGTCCTCGTCTACCGCGGCTCGTGGTGTCGCTACTGCACGGGACAGCTGCGCTCCTTCGTCGGCCGGCACCAGTCACTCATCGACGAGGGCATCACCACCGTTGCCCTGTCCGCCGACCCGGAGGCTGTGGCTCGGCAGACCGTCACCGAGCTGGGCATTCCCTTCCCCGTGGGGTGCGACGTGTCCGTTCGCGACGTCGCGCCGGCACTCGAGTGCTACACCGACCCAGCCGGCACGTTCTTCCAGTCCACGGGGTTCGTCCTTGGCCCCGACGGCACCGTCATGCTCGCCGTGTACTCCTCCGGAGCGATAGGGCGTCTTGGTCCGGTCGACGTGCAGGCGTTCGTCTCCCGCCACCGTTCCATGACGGCAGCGGCCGACGCCCACTAGCGGCGACTCCGCAGCACGAATCCTCGCCGAGCCCGTGGGGGGCGTGAGCCGCCGCGGGTCGTCACCCAGCACCGAACGCACCGATCTGTCCAAGAGCCATGTCCAGGGCTGCCTGAAGGGGCACGGCGGTGCCCGTCGTCAGGCTCAGCAGCAGCCCTCCGTACAGCATTGCGGCGAACGCCGAACCGAGCGCGGTGACGTCCGCCCCGGGTCGCAGGTTGCCATGCGCCTGGAGCCGCGCCAGCGCTTTCGAGAGAGCCTCTTCCCAGTAGCGGAGGCCGAAGGCTTCGGCCGAGCTGGGCGCCGCAGGGTCACTGGCGGTGCCTCCTTCCGGGCACGGGCGAGGTCCGTCCAGTGCCGCTCCCGCGGCCACCAGCTCGACGGCTGCGTCGGCCCACGCGTGAAGCCGGTCCGGCGACGTGACGCTGCTCAGCTTCGGCCGCACGTTGACCAAGGCCCAGCTGAGTCGGTCGATGGTCTTGGTTTCCAAGCGAGGCTCCTCACGCCCAGGGGTCTGCTACCCATGGGCAGTGCAGGTTCCGGCACATGTCTCACGTCTCGTCGTGCGTGGATTCGGTCACGTGGTGCTTGTGAGGCCGGGTCACCCCGGCTTCACGGGCCGCACCGGCCAGGTGCCACCGCGTCCCGCGCCGTGATCTCGAGCTCACGCGCGTTGGCTGACGTACCCGCCGGCACCGGCTGGTTGGCCGGGGTCCAGGCCCAGGAACCGCTCCGCGTTGCCGCGGAGCAGGGCGGCCCGGGTGCTCTCATCGAGGAAGTCGGCGTGATGGACCACGTGGCCGGCGGGACGCTCCCCGAGCGGGTACGGGTAGTCGCTGCCGACCATGACACTTCCCGGGCCCAAGGTGTCGACCAGCATCCGCAGCGCGGCCGGGTCGAACACGACCGAGTCGACGCTGAAGCGCCCGACGTAGTGCGAAGGCGGCAGCTGTGACGTGGCGATGAGGTCGGGTCGCCGGCGCCAGGCGTTCTCGAGGCGACCGAGCCAGAAGGCGAACGAGCCGCCACCGTGGGCAAAGCAGATCCGCAGCGACGAGGGGACCCGGTCGAACACGCCTCCCAGGATCATGGCGATGATCGACAGGTGGGTCTCCGCCGGCATGCCGGTGATCCATCGAGCCATCCATCGCTCGAGCCGCGGCGAGGTCGGCATGTCCCACGGGTGGACGAAGACGGGGACTCCTCGGTCGGCGCAGTGCTGCAGGAAGGTCACGACTCCTTCGTCGTCCAGGTCCCGGCCGCCGACGTGGTTGCCGATCTCGACCCCCCGGTGTCCGTTCGCGAGGCATCGGTCCACCTCCTCGCATGCGGCGTCCGGGTCCTGCAACGGGACCTGCGCGAACGGCAGGAGCCGCTGTGGGGCCGGGGCACACACCTCGAGGGCGAGGTCGTTGAAGATGCGGGCGATCTTGGTGGCCTCATCGCTTGGGGCGTCGTAGGAGAAGAACACCGGCGTGGGCGAGACCACTTGGGCCGCGACGCCGTCGGCGTCCATGGCTTTCAGTCGTACCTCGGCGTTCCAGCAGTCCTCGCCGACCGGGCGAAACTCCTTGTCCCCGAGCATGATGCAGGCCTGCCGCTCGGAGTCGATGCGCAGCCAAGGCCAGTCCCGACGTGGTGAGACGACCTCGGACAGGTCCGGCCAGCCGCGTGGGACGTAGTGGCTGTGCACGTCGATCGTGCTCACCGGTGTCATCCCTTGCCGGGATGCACGGTGCCGCAGCTGGGACAGGTGCGCCCCTGCTCGCTGGTGTAGAAGTCCTGGAACACCGGCGGCAGGTCTTGGACGATGTCGCGCACCTGGAGCTCGACCTCATGGACCTTGGTGCTGCACTGCGGGCAGAACCAGGCGAACTTCTCCAGCTGCCCTTCGTCGCGGATTCGCTCGATGACGATGCCGATCGAGCCGGGCTCCGGCCGTTGGGGCGAGTGGTAGGTGTTGCGCGGCAGCATCCACATGTCACCCTCGTGGATGTCGACGCGCCGAGGCCCGTCGTCGGTCATGAGGTTCACGTGCATGCTGCCCTTGACCTGGTAGAACCACTCCTCGAACGGGTCGAAGTGGTAGTCGGTGCGCTGGTTGGGTCCGCCGACGACCTGCACGATGAAGTCGTCCATCGGCGTCAGCGCCTGCCGGTTGTTCACCGGCGGCTTGAGCAGGTGCTCGTTGTCCTTGAGCCACTCGGGGAAGTTGATGACGGGCGGGATGGTGCTCATGAGTCCTCCTTGGGGTTGGTCGCACCCTCGACCCGGGCGATCGCCTGGATCTCGATGAGCAGGTGCGGGTGGGGCAGCTGGTGCACGGCCACCGTGGTGCGCGTCGGCCCGTGCTCGTCGAAGTAGTCGGCCCAGACCTCGTTGTAACCGGCGAAGTCGTTCATGCTGACCAGGTAGGTGGTGGCTTGGACCAGGTCGGTCAGGGTGGCGCCGGCCGCCTCGAGGACGGCGCGGATGTTCTCGATGACCGCTCGGGTCTGGACGCGGATGTCCAGCGAGGTCACTCCGAACTCGTCTGCCGCTGCCCCCTCGATGGTGTTGTCCGGACGGCGGCTGCTCGTTCCCGAGACGAACACGAGGTCTCCGGACTTCTTCACGTGCGGGAACCGTCCGCGCGGAGTCGCTCTTCCCGTCACGGTGATCGCCGTCGTCTCATTCATGGCGGGCACCTGCCGACCCGAGGCGGACACTGACCCGGCCCAGGCCGGTGACGGTCGACTGGACGTGCGAACCGGCGTGGAGCGGTACGGCCGCGGTGGCCGCACCAGCCATCAGCACCATGCCGGCTCGCAGTGTGAACCCGTACGCCCTGGCCATCCGGCGGGCGGCCGCGACGGCCCGGTAGGGGTGTCCGAGGATTGCGGCGGTCGACCCGGTCTGGGAGACCTGGCCGTCGACCTCCAGGGCCACGCCCCGGTTGCCGAGGTCGCCGGCGGCGCTGAGCTGCTGCCATGGCCCGATGACGTAGCCGGCGGCGGAGGTGTTGTCGGCGACGACGTCCTCGAGAGTGAACCTGAAGTCGCGGTAGCGCGAGTCGATGATCTCCAGTGCCGGCGCGACCGCGTCGACGGCCGAGCCGGTCTCGGGCGAGTCGTCGTCGGCCTCGACGTCGCGGCCGAGCAGCCAGGCGACCTCTGGTTCGATGCGCGGGTGGATGTACCGGGCGGGGTCTGCCTGTCCCCCGTCGGGAACCTGCATTCCGGCGGTGATCGAGCCGATGATGACGTCGTCGACGCCCATCTGCTGGGCCTTGGCGCGGCTCGTGAAGCCGAGCTTCACGCCCGAGATCCGGTCGCCGCGCGCCGTTCTGCGCTCGACCAGCAGGTGCTGGACGGCGTACGCGTCGTTGAGGGTGAGGTGTGCCGTGGTGGTCACCTGTTGGACGGCGGTGGCCGAGGTCTGGGCGTCGTCGAGGGTCGCTGCCAGGACGGCCAGCGTGTCCGGCGCGGCGATGGTCATGCCGTCACCGCCTCGGTGGACTCGGCCTTGAGCAGGTCCAGGGCGACGTCGACGATCATGTCCTCCTGGCCGCCGACCATCTTGCGGCGCCCCAGCTCGAGCAGGATGTCTCGGGCGTCGAGCCCGTACCGGGCGGCGGCGCGCTCGGCGTGCAGCAGGAAGCTGGAGTACACGCCGGCGTAGCCCAGCGACAGGGTCTCGCGGTCGACGCGCACCGGTCGGGTCTGCAGGGGTCGGATGATGTCGTCGGCGGCGTCCTGCAGCGTGAAGAGGTCGCAGCCGTGCTGCCAGCCCATGAGGTTGGCCACGGCGATGAACGCCTCGAGTGCGGTGTTCCCGGCGCCGGCGCCCTGCCCGGCCAGGGACGCGTCGACTCGGTAGGCGCCGTGCTCGACTGCGGTCACGCTGTTGGCGACGCTGAGCGACAGGTTCTCGTGTGCGTGGATGCCGATCTGGGTCTCGGGGTTCAACCGCTGTCGGAAGGCCTCGACGCGTTGGGCGACCTCACGGGTGGTGAGCCGGCCCGCGGAGTCGGTGACGTAGACGCAGTGCGCTCCGTAGGACTCCATCAGCCTCGCCTGCTCGGCCAGGCCTGCCGGGTCGTTGAGGTGGCTCATCATGAGGAACCCGGAGACGTCCATGTCGTGCTCGCGGGCCCACGCGATGTGTTGGGCTGCGACGTCGGCTTCGGTGCAGTGGGTGGCGACGCGAACGCTTCTGACCCCCAGGTCACGCGCCGCTCTGAGGTCTTCGATCGTCCCGATGCCGGGCAGGATCAAAGTGGTGAGGGTGGCGCGGGTGACGACGTCGGCGGCCGCCGCGATCCAGTCCAGGTCGGTGGCGGCGCCATGCCCGTAGGTGACGCTGGACCCGCCGAGCCCGTCGCCGTGGGCCACCTCGATCGCGTCGACTCCGGCCGCCTCGAGGGCGGCGGCGACGGTGCGGACCTGCTCGGGCGTGTACTGGTGGCCCAGGGCGTGCGCCCCGTCGCGAAGGGTCACGTCCTGGACGTAGAGCCGCGGGCCGCCCGCGTGAGATGTGCTGGTGTCGGGCAGGTTTGGCTGCGCCGTGTTCATGCTGTGGCTCCCAGTCGCTGTGAGACGAGACGCTCGGCGGTGCGCAGGGCGGCCGAGGTCATGATGTCGAGGTTTCCGGCGTACTCCGGCAGGTAGTGACCGGCACCGACGACCTCGAGGAAGACCGAGACCCTGGTGCCGCGGAAAGGGCGCCCCAGCGCGGGGACGAATGGCTCGTCGAC
>NZ_JBNDHY010000140.1:0-11102 GCF_056755315.1 Monashia sp. HAY1-2A | reverse complement strand
CTGGTCGGACATGGACGACTCCTCGGACTCGGCTGGCAGGACGGCGGCCTCTCGCTCGACTAGGAGCAGTCATACCCGCGCGCGCGTTTCGGGCATCACGGCCCCAGCCCCCGCGAGTAGCCTCCACGACGTGCCCACCATCCGCCGACGCCTCCTCGTCGCGGCCACCGTCGGTGTCCTCGTCGGGGTCCTCGCGGGGCTCGTGCCCCTCGGCCCGTCCCGCGGGCTGCTCGTCCACCTGCTCGAGGGGTTCGTCGTCGCCGGACTCGTCTTCGCCGTGCCACTGCTCACGCACGTGCTCGGCCACGATGCTCCTTCGACGCGCGAGAAGGTGGCCGGCCGCGACGGCGACGCCGCCTGGTACGACGTGGTCGTCATCGTCGTCGGGCTCGCCAGCCTTTTCGGGGTCGCCGTCCTGCTCATCGCGACGAAGGCGCGCGGGTCCGAGCTCGTCGTCGACGGCGTCCTCGGGGTGCTCGCCGTCGGCGTCGGCTGGCTGTGCGTGCACACCGTCTACGTGCTGCGCTACGCGCGCCTCTACTACGCGAGCCCCGAGGGCGGCCGCCCGCCCATCGACTTCAACATGGACGCCGACCCGGCGTTCAGCGACTTCGCCTACTTCTCCTTCAACCTCGGCATGGCCTACCAGGTCTCGGACACCGCGGTGCGCTCCTCGCAGGTGCGACGCGTCGTCCTCGGGCACACGCTCCTGGCCTACCTCTACGGCACGATCGTCATCGCCTCGACGATCAACCTCGTCGTCGGCATCGGCGGCCAGTCCTAGGGCCGGCGGCCAGTCCCGGGACCGGCGTCAGGCAGCGCTGAGGCGGGCCTTCTCGTCGCGCACCCACATCGAGACCAGCCCACCGAAGTGGGCCATGAACTGGTCGCGCTCATGGGCCGGGTAGGTCGTGACGACCGTCGCCCGCAGGAGCGAGTCGAACGCGTCGGACTGCACCCAGTCGAGGACGGCGGCATCCAGGTGCGACAGGTGCTCGTCGCACCAGGCCCAGTACGCGTCGGTCTCGAAGTACTCGTCGGCGAGGGCGAGGTAGGCGTCGAGCTTGTCCTCGTCGGACAGGTCGTCGCGGTCGGCCACGTCGAAGTAGCGGTGCATCTCGAGGTCGACGCGGCCGCGGCGTCCGGTGACGAGGCAGTACGCCGACCAGCGCACGAGCGCCTTGATGGCCCACGGGAAGTAGTAGTGCAGCGACGTGACGGCCACGTCGGGGCAGGCGTTCGCGTAGTCGATCGGGTAGACGTCGTCGCCCTTGACGAGCATCTCGGCGGAGTTGAACTCCCACCCGAACATCGCGTTGACGATCCGGCTGATCGCGGCCGCCTGCCGGCCGGCCGAGGGCGTGAGGAAGTCGTAGGACACGGCGTACCGGTTGTGCATCGGCTGCTCGGGCCGGAAGTCCATGACCATCGTCTCGGGACCGATGGACAGCGCCCGCGCGAAGTGGTCGTACTCGACCGTGGCCTGCAGGTGCATGAGCATCTCGCCCGAGTCGTCGTAGGCCTTGACGAGGCCGGCCTCGTCGTCGATCCGCGAGACGCCGCGCCAGCCGCCGCCGTCGAACGGCTTCATGTACATCGGGTAGCCGAGCCGGTTGGCGATCTTCTTGAGGTCGAAGGGCCGGTTGTACTTGGCACTCGTGTAGGCCCACCGGACGTTGTCGACGGGATTCTTGTACGGCACGAGCCAGGTCTCGGGAACCTTGAGCCCCAAGCGCATCAGGGCGCAGTAGGCGCTGTGCTTCTCCATCGACTGGAACGTGAACGGGCTGTTGAGCAGGTAGGTGCCGTCGACGAGGGCGGCCTTCTTGAGCCACTCGCGCGGGTGGTAGTACCAGTGCGCGAGCCGGTCGATGACGAGCTCGGTGCGCACCGGCTGGCGCAGGTCGAACGGCTCGATGGTGAGGCGCTCGCTCGTCAGCTGGTGGGTGACGCCGTCGGCCGTCGTGATCGGGCCGACCCGCTCGAGGAGAGCCTCGAACGCTGCGGGCCAGTCCTCCTCGGCTCCCAGCAGCAGTCCGATCAGGTGGTTGCGGGTCTGCGTCATCTGCCTCTCCCTCTCGACGGGCCGGGTGCTCCCGATCCTTGCAGCAGTGTCAACAGGAACGGGTCGAAGGCGGCCTCCCAGTGGCGCCAGTCGTGCCGGCCCGGCACCTCGGCCAGCGTCACGTCGTGGCCGGTTCGCTCCAGCGTCCGTGCCATGAGGCGGTTGTTGGCGAGGTTGCCCTCCTCGGTGCCACAGGTCAGGACGATCCGCGCGCCGGTGCGCCGCCGTCGCGCCCGGCCCACGGACGCGACGAAGGAGGTGACGCGGTCCCAGTGGACGAAGGCCTCCTCGCCGTCGAGCCGCTTGCGGAAGAACGAGCCGGACTGCAGGAACAGGGCTGCGAAGGTGCCGGGGTGGCGCCACTCGGCCTGCAGCGACGCCAGGGCGCCGAGGCTGGCCCCCATGAGCACCGGAGCCTTCGGCGTCACCCATCCCGCCACGACGCGTGGGAGCACGCAGCCGACGAGCGCGTCGGCCCACCCCGGGTTGGCCGCGTAGCGCTCGTCGCGCGGGCCCGGCTCGAGGAGCACGACGCGGTGCGGGCCGATGCGTCCCGCGTCGGTCGCGCGGCGCAGGGCCGACAGCAGGTGCGCCCGGCGCGAGTACTCGGGGCCGTCGTGGGCGACGAGCAGCGGCAGCGGGTCGCCGCGGCGGGTGCCGGCCGGGGTGACGACGGCGAGGCCGACGTCACCCACCGGGGTCCCGCTCACGGTCAGCCTCGTGCGCGCCATGGGCCGACCCTACGGGGGAACGCGACGGGCGGCGGTTCGAGATGACGACCACGACCACGTCCGGGTCAGCGGTCGCGTGCGCGCCCTTCGGCCGGCGACCGGATGGTGGTCGTCATCCGCGACGCCAGCCGGCTGCCTAGGCCTTCCTCGCCTTGGGCGGCAGGGTCGCCACGTGGTCCCGCGCCCGCTCGAGCCAGGCCGACTTCTCGTCGTCGGGCATCGCCGCGGGCAGGGAGCGCCAGCCCTTCATCGGTCGCTCGTCGGGTCCGAACGGGCCCGTGCCGTCCATCGCCTCGAGCTCGGCGAGCGCATCCGGGCCGGGCTTGACGCCGACGTCCTCCCCGAAGAGCCCGGCGTACATGTTGCCGTTGACGAAGGCACCGAGGCTGCCGAACATCGGCTTGACCTCGACGCCGGGACCCTCGGTCACGAGGCCGCGGAAGTGCGCCTTGGCCTCGTCCGTGTGCTTCGGCATCTTCACGCGTCCATCACACCACTCCCGGCGCCGCCTTCGCTCGCGGTCCGGGGTCACCCCGCCGTCAGCGGGTCAGGCGGGGTTGGCGGCCGCCCCGTGCTCGAGCACCTCGACGACGGCGCCGCAGAAGTCGGGCAGGTCGTCGGGCTTGCGACTGGTGATGAGGTTGCCGTCGATGACGAGCGACTCGTCCACCCAGTCGCCGCCGGCGTTGCGGATGTCCGTCTGCAGGCTCGGCCACGAGGTGAGCCGCCGCCCGGACAGCACGCCGGCCTCCACGAGGGTCCACGGGGCGTGGCAGATCGCGGCGACCGGCTTGCCCGACGCGATGAAGTCCCGGGCGAAGGCGACCGCCTCCGGCTGGGTCCGCAGGCTGTCCGGGTTGGCGACGCCGCCGGGCAGCACGAGCGCGTCGTAGTCGTCGACCGACGCGTCGGCCACCGTGACGTCGACGTCCCTCGTGTCGGCCTTGTCGAGGTGGTTGAACATCTGGACCGTGCCGGCCTCGGGGCTGACGACGACCGCCTCGTGGCCGGCGTCGGTCACCGCCTTCCACGGCTCGGTGAGCTCGACCTGCTCGATGCCCTCGCTCGCGACGAGAAAGGCGACCTTCTTGGACACGGGAACCTCCTGGGGTCGGGACGGGTCGTGCGGGACCTGTCGCTCGTACCCAGCCGCCGTTGGCGCGTACCCGGTGGTGGGGTACGTGCCTGTAGGTCGGGGAGCCCCGTGAGGAGGAGCGCATGAAGCTGAGCCAGACCGGCGACCTGTGGTGGAAGAGCGCGGTCGTGTACTGCGCCGACGTCCAGACGTTCAACGACTCGGACGGCGACGGACAGGGCGACCTGCGCGGCATGACCGACCGCATCGAGTACCTCGCCGACCTCGGCATCACCTGCCTCTGGCTCATGCCGCTCTACCCGACGGCGGGTCGCGACGACGGCTACGACATCACCGACTTCTTCGGGGTCGACCCGCACCTGGGCGACCACGGCGACTTCGTCGAGCTCGTCCGCACGGCCAACGCCGCCGGCATCCGCGTCATCGTCGACTTCGTCATGAACCACACGAGCGACCAGCATCCCTGGTTCAAGCAGGCCCGGCGCAGCACGGACGCCCCGTACCGCGACTACTACGTCTGGTCCTCGAAGAAACCGCCGTCGACGAGGAAGGAGGTCGTCTTCCCGGACGCCGAGGACAGCATCTGGGAGCTCGACGAGCGCACCGGCGAGTGGTACCTGCACCACTTCTACCGCACTCAGCCCGACCTCAACGTCGCGAACCCGGCTGTGCAGGAGGAGATCTCGAAGACGCTCGGGTTCTGGCTGCAGCTCGGCGTGGACGGCTTCCGCGTGGACGCCGTCCCCTTCCTCTTCGCTCGCGACGGCGTGCCCGGTGTCGAGGACGACGACGCCTTCGACCCCGACCGCTACCTCGGTGACGTCCGCGCGTTCGTCCAGCGCCGCAAGGGCGCCGCCGTCCTGCTCGGCGAGGTCAACCTGCCCTACGAGCAGCAGGTCACCTTCTTCGGCGGGCCCGACGGCGACGGGCTGACGATGCAGTTCGACTTCAACGGCATGCAACGGCTCTACCTGTCCCTCGCCCGGGGTGAGGCCGGCCCGCTCGCCTCGGCCCTGCGAGAGCGTCCCACCCTGGACGAGACCAGCCAGTGGGCCAACTTCGTCCGCAACCACGACGAGCTGACGCTCGACAAGCTGTCCGACGAAGAGCGTCAGGAGGTGTTCGAGGCCTTCGGGGCCGACGAGGAGATGCAGCTCTACGGCCGTGGGCTGCGGCGCCGGCTGCCCACGATGCTCGGCGGCGACCAGCGTCGCATCCGGCTCGTCTACTCGCTGATGTTCTCCCTGCCCGGCACGCCGGTGCTCTTCTACGGCGAGGAGATCGGCATGGGCGAGAACCTCGCCGTCCCCGGACGGCTCTCGGTGCGCACGCCGATGCAGTGGTCCACCCAGCCGAACGGGGGGTTCTCGAGCGCGCCGGCTCGTCGCCTCGCCCGCCCGCTGCCGGACGGGCTCTACGGACCCGAGCACGTCAACGCCGTCGAGCAGCGCAAGGACCCCGGCTCGCTGTGGTCCTTCGTGCGCCGGCTCGTGCGCACGTACCGGCAGATGCCGCAGCTCGGGTGGTCGACGGTCGAGGTGCTCGACCACGACCAGGCGGCGGTGCTCGCCCACGTCTGCCACCGCGACGACTGGCGGATGCTGGCCGTGCACAACCTCGGCCCCGACTCCTGCGTCGTCACCCTCACCGTCGACGACCCGCCACCGGACGCCGTCCTGCGCGACGTCCTCGCGAACGACGCCGACGTCCCACTCCCTGCGGACGGACGCGTCGAGCTCCCGGTCGAGGGCTACTCCGGACGCTGGCTGCGGGTCCTGCGCCCGGGCGAGGAATGCTTCGTCTGAACCGGCCGGGGCCGCCCGCCCCCACTACGCTCGCCGCATGACCCAGGACCTCGTCGTCCCCCTCGCGCCGGGCGTGTGGCGCATCCCCCTGCTGCGCGACCTCGTCAACGGCTTCGCGTTCCGCGACGAGGACGGCCAGGTGACGCTCGTCGACATGGGCGTCCGGAGCAGCGGGCCCAAGGTGGTCGCCGCCCTCGGGGCGATCGGGTCCGGCCCCTCCGACGTGACGCGCCTGCTGCTGACCCACGCGCACCCGGACCACGCCGGTGGCGCGGCGCACGTCGCCGAGGCGACCGGACGCGGCTTCACCGTCCACACCGAGGATGCCCGGTTCGCGGCAGACGGGTCCTCGCCGCCCCGCGACCCCCGCTTCCTGCTCGGCCGCCTCTTCCAACGCTTCTCGCGCCCCGGCCGCGACTTCACACCGGTCGCGGTCGAGCACGAGATGCACGACGGCGAGGTGCTGCCGATCGCCGGGGGCCTGCGCGTCGTGCACACGCCCGGTCACTCACCCGGCCACGTCTCCCTGCTGCACGAGCCGACCGGCGTCCTCGTCACGGGGGACGCGATCTTCAACGTGCGCGGGCTCCGGTGGCCGATCAAGGCCTTCTGCACCGACTTCCGGATGACGCAGCAGACCGCCCACCGCCTCGCCGAGCTCGACTACGACGTGGCCGCGTTCACGCACGGCGCCGAGCTGCGTGAACGGCCGCGCGAGGCCATCCGCACCTTCCTGCTGCGGCACGCGCGCGCCTGACGCGACCTCGGACACCGCACCGGCTCGACGTCGGGCCGACGGTGTGGCGCTCGGTGCGAGGGGCACGACGCGCCCGTGACCACCTTCGGATACACCCTCATGACCGAGCAGAGCGGCCCCAAGGACCTCGTGCGCTGGGCGGTGGCTGCCGAGCAGGCCGGCTTCGACTTCGAGGTGTGCAGCGACCACTACTCGCCGTGGCTCACCGAGCAGGGCCACGCGCCGTACGCGTGGTCGGTGCTCGGCGCCGTCGCCCACGCCACCGAGCGGGTCGGGCTCATGACCTACGTGACGTGCCCGACGATCCGGTACCACCCCGCCGTCGTGGCCCAGAAGGCCGCGACCCTCCAGCTGCTGGCCGACGGGCGGTTCACGCTCGGCCTCGGCAGCGGCGAGAGCCTCAACGAGCACGTCGTCGGCGAGGGATGGCCCGGCGTCGTGACGCGCCAGGACATGCTGGCCGAGGCGATCGGCATCATCCGCGAGCTGCACACCGGCGAGCTCGTCACGCACCACGGCGAGTACTTCGACGTCGACTCCGCCCGCATCTGGGACTGCCCGGACGGCGGCGTGCCGATCGCGGTCGCCGTCAGCGGCGACCGGTCCATCGCGCGGCTCGCCCCGCACGCCGACCACCTCGTCGCGGTGCAGCCGGACGCGGAGACCATCTCGACGTGGAACGGGACCGAGGGCGCGCCCCGCATCGGCGACGGTGCCCGCGCGGTCGGCCAGGTCCCGGTCTGCTGGGACCCCGACGAGCGGACCGCGGTCGAGCGGGCGCACCGGCAGTTCCGGTGGTTCGGCGGCGGCTGGTCGGTCAACAGCGACCTGCCGACGCCGGCGGGCTTCCGCGGCGCCACCCAGTTCGTGCGCCCCGAGGACGTCGCCGCGTCGATCCCGTGCGGTCCCGACCTCGACCGCATCGTCGAGGCCGTCAGCCCCTACTGGGAGGCGGGGTTCACCGACATCGCGCTCGTCCAGGTCGGCGGCGACGCGCAGGAGGAGTTCCTGTCCGACGCGGCGGGCCCGCTGCTCGAGAAGCTGCGCGCGTCAGCCGGCTGACTCCCGCTCGGCGAGCAGACGCTCGCGGCGCTTGGTGATGTCCGCGCACTCGAGGCAGATCTCCTCCGGCACGAGGCCGACGCGCATGAGCCCGGAGAAGAGGATGCAGCCGACACAGATGCCGAAGACCGACTCGAGGAACGGGAAGACGACCATGACCGCGCCGATCGCGACGAGCCCGACGTGTGGCCCCGAGGACCCGGTCGCCGCCCCGAGGAGCCAGAGCGCGGTCGCGGCGAGCGTCATGACGGCGCCGATGCTCGCCGCGAACCGCTTCGGCGTGCCGGCCGTCGGCTGCTTGGCCGCCCGGACGGCGGGTCGGATCCACCGCCGGACGAGCTGCGCTGCCGGGCTGGCCTGCGGTCCGAGCGCTGCCCGCAGCGTGAAGTCGACGGCGAGGACGGCGTAGAGCCACCACTGCTGCGTCGACAGCGCGACGGCGCCGACGACGAGGACGACGGCGGCCACGAGCCGCACCGTCACGTCGTCGACGACCGCGGGGAAGCGCGAGGAACTCATGCCTGCATTATGACCTCCATAAGGCTGACTTATGCAAGCCGGTGGTCGGGATGCGACCCGGCCTCACCGCGTGGACGCGTGCTCCTTCGCCGGGGGCGTCACCCGTGCCCCAGCCGCGACGCCCGACCGCCGGGCGAGGGCGACGTGCTCGAGCAGGTGCAGGACGAGGTCGAGGCCGGTCTTGCACCCGACGAGCAGGGCGACCGCCCCCGCGTCGCGGGCGGTCGGCCCGTCCGGTCCTCCGAGGAGGAGCAGGCCGGCGAGGACCGTGACCTGCAGGAGAGCCGTCCGCGGGTACGGGACCGCCCCGACGCGGGCAGGGTCGGCGAAGGCTCGCTCGCGCCGGCCGAACCAGTTGAGCCCGACGGACAGGAGGTGGCTGAGCAGGATCACCCCCGAGGTGGCCACCCAGTCGAGCGGACCGCCCCGCAGGCCCGCCAGGACGGCGAGGACCACCGCGACCACGCCGTGGACCACGGTGAGGACCCCGAAGCGCAGGGCGAAGGTGACCGCGTCGGCCGGGTCGCCGCTGACCCACGTCTTGGCGGCGAGCCACCGTTCGAGGCCGGCGAGCCGCGGCCCGCGCGGAAAACGGGGCCGGCCCGCGGGTCCCGGCTGGCGGCCGACGGGCGAGGGGTGGCGCCGACGCGTCGAGGTCAGCAGCCTCACCGTCGTCGTGAACCAGACGACGACGGTCTCGAACCAGTACACGAGCAGCACGTCGCCCATCCCGAGGCGCCCCTCGAGCACGGCCCAGAGCGGCAGGAGGTTCGCGCCGACGAGGATCGCCGCGCTCAGCGTCCGGGCCAGCGGGGAGGGCAGGCGACGGCCCAGCCGGGCCATGAGCTCGACGCCGAGGGTGCGCAGGAGGGCGGTCACGGGCGCCCATCGTGCCATGGGCCCGTGACCGCCACCTGTCGAGAGGGTGGACGGCAGGTCACGCCGAGCGGAGCACCCGCAGGGCGCACCACGCGCAGACGACGAAGAGGGCGGCGCCGACGCCGGCCACGACGTTGAGGCTCGTCGTGAAGGCGGTCTGTGCGGCGGTGACGAGCTCGCGGGCGGCGTCCGCGGGCAGCGTCGACGCCGCCTGGACGGCCCCGGCGAGGGAGTCGAGCGCCGACGCCGTGGCGCCCGACGCGTGCCCCGCGGCGTACGGGGCGAGCTCGTCGCGGTAGACGAACGTCGCGAGGGAGCCGAGGCCGGCCACCCCGATGGCGATCCCGAACTCGCCCGACGTCTCCGACATCGAGGCCACCGAGCCGGCCCGCTCCGGCGGTGCGGACTGCATCATCACGCCCATCGTCAGCGTCGAGGGCAGCATGATCCCGAACGACGCGAGGCACATCCCGAAGACGAGCAGCCCGAGCCCCCCAGCGGCACCGACCTGCGTGTACAGGGCGAGGCCGGCCGCGCACACGAGCAACCCGTACGCCATGCTGCGCGCGGTGCCGAGGCGCCGGGCCACGCGGGCCGAGGTCGACGAGCCGACGAGCAGCGCGAGGTTGGCCGGCAGCATCCACAGGCCGGCGCCGAGCGGCGACAGGCCGGCGACGAGCTGGAGCCACTGCGAACCGAGGAACGACACCCCGGCCATGACGACGCCGCCGACGAGCATGACGGCCAGCGCCACCGAGAACGCCCGGCTGCGGAAGAGCGCGAGGTCGACGAGCGGGTTGGCGATCCGGCGCTGGCGACGGACGAACAGGACGCCCATGGCCAGGCCCGCGGTGATCGTCGTCGCGGCGAGCGAGACGCTGCCGCCGCGGGCGATCTCCTTGAAGCCGTGGATGACCGGCAGGATCGTCGCGAGCGACAGGACCGAGCTGAGCACGTCGACGCGGGCGCCGGCGTGACGCTCGGACTCGGGCAGGACGCGTCGGCCGACGAGGACGAGCAGCACCATGAACGGCACCCCGAGTAGGAACGCCGAACCCCACCAGAAGTGCTGGAGCAGGACACCGCCGACGAGCGGGCCGACAGCCATGCCGCCCATGAAGCACGAGTACCAGACGCCGATGGCCGTCATCATCTGCTTCTCGTCGTGGAAGATCGTCCGGACCAGGCCCATCGTCGAGGGCATCAGGGTCGCGCCCGCGATCCCGAGGACCGCCCGCCAGACGATGAGCTGGCCGGGGCTGCTCGCGTAGGCCGCGCAGGCGCTCGCGACGCCGAAGGCGACCGCGCCCACGAGCAGCAGCCGCTTGCGGCCGATGCGGTCGCCGACCGCACCCATCGTCACGAGGAAGCCGGCCAGGACGAAGCTGTAGATGTCGAGCATCCACAGCTGTTGCGTCGTGCTCGCGTGCAGGTCGGCGGACAGCTCCGGCAACGCGAGGTAGAGGACGCTGACGTCGAGCGACAGCAGCAGGGCGGTCAGCGCCAGCACGCCGAGGGCGAGCCACTGGCGGCGCGTCGGCGTGCTGGCGGAGGTGCTGGCCGTGGTGGTGGCCGTGGTGGTGGTCTGGGGCTCGGTGATCGTCGTCATGCCCTCACGTCGATCACCGAACCGTCATTTCGACACGGCCTGCGCCATCGGGGCCAGGCCGCACGATGTGGCGAAGCCCTCCGACTCGATGCCGAGCGCGATGTTCGAGCGGGTCGTGAGGTTGGCGAACCCGATCACCGTGGTCAGCTCGACGAGCCCCGCCGGGCCGAGCTCGCGAAGCAGGTGCGCGACGAGCTCCTCGGACGGCTCGGGCGGCGTCTGGCTCATCGCCTCCGCGTACTCCATGACCGAGCGCTCGAGCGGCGAGAACACGTCGGACTCGCGCCACCTCGGGATCTCGCGGGCCTTGTCGACGTCGAGGCCCTGGTTGTAGGCCATGAAGTAGTTGAAGTCGAGGCACCACGAGCAGCCGAGCATGGCGGCGACGGCCATGTGCGCGAAGGACTTGAGGCCCTCGTCGCACTCGTGCGCCTTCTGGATCTTCTGGCCCAGGCCCATCGTGGCCCGCAGCAGGGGCTGGTGGTGCCACATCACGCCGAGCGACTCGGGGACGCGGCCGAACAGCTTCGTGCTGAACCGCTTGACGAGGGCGCCGTAGGGGCCGGTGATCTCCTTGGC
>NZ_JBNDHY010000139.1:0-11207 GCF_056755315.1 Monashia sp. HAY1-2A | reverse complement strand
CCCACACCCTCAACGCCGACCTGGTCATCCTCGGGGCCAACCACCGCACCGGCCTGCGCGCCCTGCTGGAACCCAGCACCACCGACACCATCACCCGCCACCCCACCACCTGGGTCCTGGTCATCCCCTAACCACCCGACACCACATCCACACCCACACCCACACCACAAACCCGAGGCCAACCACCCCGCAGACACCACGCTCGGACGCGCCGCAGCCTGCTGCTGTTGCGCGTCACCAACGCCAGCGACCGGGACATCGAAAGCGATGTCCCGGTCGCGGTACCGACCGCAGGTCCGCAGCAGACGAACCCGGCGTCACACCGGGATGTTGCCCTGCGCGCAAACTGCTTCATGCCACGACATGCAGGCCGCCAAAGTGCTTGTCCTGTAAAGCATTCCGGGCATATGTTCCCGCCGTGATGAACACGACGAGCCGCCCTGCCGGCTCCTGCCACGCCAGAGCCCGAAGCGCGCTGCTGGCTCGGCTCGGCGCCGCGGCGGCAACGACCGCGCTGCTTGCAGGCTGCTCCGGCTTCCCGATCCACATCGGATCCACGCGAACCCCGCCGCCCCCGAGCACGGGCCGCGGCCCGAGCCGCCCCGGGGGTTGGCCCACAGAGACAGGCGCCGGCATCTCGACGTCGCACACATCCATAGCCCCTCCTGCAGTCGAGACCCCGACCGCACCGGTCAGCTCCACCGCGCCCGGACCATCAGCGAGCACCTCGAGCCCGTCGAGCGCCCCCGGCCCGACGCCGGCCACCCCGACGCCGGCGCAGTCGTGCGCACAGCGCATCGTCGCCGGCATGAGCGCCACGCAACAAGCCGGGCAGCTCATCATGGTCGGGCTCGGCTCCGACGCCGGACCTACCAGCCTCGATGCCCTCGTGCAGGCGCGTCATCTCGGCGGCGTCATCCTCCTCGGCGGCTGGCACACCGGCGCCGGCCGGGTCGAGGCCACGACACGCCACCTCGCCGCCCTCGCCGGCCCGAGCACAGCAAACCTCGGGCTCCTGCTCGCCGTCGACCAGGAAGGCGGCGCCGTCCAGCAGCTGCAGGGCGACGGCTTCAGCACGATCCCGTCGGCCCTCGACCAGACCCAGAAGGGCGCAAGCGCGCTGCAGTCCGACGCCACCCGCTGGGCGCGACAGCTCGCAGCAGCCGGCATCAACGTCAACCTCGCCCCCGTGGCCGACACGGTCCCCGACTCCGTCGGAACCGCCAACCAGCCGATCGGGTGGTACGGCCGCGAGTTCTCCGGCGACCCCACCACCAACGCCCGCATGGTCACCGCATTCGTCACCGGCATGCGCGCCGGCGGCATGACCGCGACCGTCAAGCACTTCCCCGGGCTCGGTCGAATCGCCGGCAACACCGACCTCACGGCCACCGGCATCACCGACCGCACCACGACGGTCGACGACCCCTACCTCGAGCCGTTCCGAGCCGGCATCCGCGCCGGCGCCGACCTCGTCATGGTCGGCTCCGCGATCTACAGCCGGATCGACCCCGGCACCAACGCCGTGTTCTCCAAGCCGGTCGTCACCGACCTGCTGCGCGACCGGCTCGGCTACGACGGCGTCGTCATCACCGACGACGTCGGCAAGGCCCAGGCCGTCGCGGCCGTGGCCGCGGGTGAGCGGGCGACCCGGTTCGTCGCGGTCGGCGGCGACATCGTCCTGACCGCGCTGCCCTCGACGGTCGGGCCGATGCACCGCGCGCTCAAGGCCGCGATCGCCGCCGATCCCGGCTTCGCGGCGAAGGTGCAGGCCGCCGCCACCCGCGTCGTCGAGCTCAAGATCCGGATGGGCCTGGCCCGCTGCACCTGAGGCCGGCCGCAGCGGATGACTGCTGCCGCCCGCGTGGGCCGCGTTCAGGACGGCCGACGCGCAGGCGTCACCGGATGCAGCCAATGGACCTGCGCCCACCCGAATGCGTTGGCCCCAACCGTGCGCTCGACGTCCCGATTTGCTCACGCGTCCAGCCCCGCCACATGGGCAATATCGCAGTGCAGCGCCCACACCAGCGGCCGGTAACCGGCCGCAGGTCGGACCCCGTGGCTCGGACCGTCAAGCAGCGGCGGCCAGATGCCACGGGGTTCGGCGTCGCCAGAGCTCCGGTGCCCGGCCGCGAGGGCCCGGCACCGCCCTTCGTGACTGTCTCAGCTCGCGAAGCCCACTCTGTCCAACCATGTTCTAGGGATACAAGCAGCAATGCAGTTCGGCATCTTCTCCGTCGGTGACGTGACCGCCGACCCGACCACCGCCCGCACTCCATCAGAGGCGGAGCGCATCCGAGCCATCGTGACAATCGCCCGCAAGGCCGATGAAGTCGGCCTGGACGTCTTCGCGATCGGTGAGCACCACAACCCACCGTTCATACCGTCTTCGCCCACGACTCTTCTCGGGCACATCGCCGCCCTGACCGAACGCATCATCCTGAGCACGTCCGTGACGTTGATGACGACGAACGACCCGGTGAAGATCGCCGAGGACTACGCCATGCTGCAGCACCTTGCCGGTGGCCGGCTCGACCTCATGGTGGGACGCGGCAACACCGTTCCGGTCTACCCGTGGTTCGGCAAGGACATCCGCCAGGGCGTTGCCCTGGCCCTGGAGAACTACAACCTGCTGCACCGGCTCTGGCGTGAGGACGTCGTCGACTGGGAGGGCCGGTTCCGGACACCGTTGCAAAGCTTCACCGCGACACCACGTCCGCTCGATGACGTGCCACCGTTCGTGTGGCACGGCTCCATCCGGACCCCCGAGATCGCCGAACAAGCAGCGTTCTACGGCAACGGCTTCTTCGCCAACAACATCCTCGCTCCGAACTTCCACTTCAAGCCGCTGGTCGAGCTCTACCGCCGCCGGTTCCACCACCACGGACACGGCAGCACGAGACAAGCCATCGTGGGCCTCGGCGGTCACGCGTACATCGCACGTCGGTCCCAGGGTGCAGTCGCCGCCTTCCGGCCCTACTTCGAGAACAACCGCGTCTACGGGATGTCCGGTCGCCTCGAGGACTACATGGCCGGAACCCCGATGAGCGTAGGCAGCCCGCAAGAGGTCATCGACAAGACGATGACCTTTCGCGACGGCTTCGGCGACTACCAGCGCCAACTGTGGAACATCGACGCTGCCGGCCTGCCCCTGGCAACCGTGCTCGAGCAGGTGGAACTGCTAGGCACCGAGGTGGTTCCCGTCCTTCGAGCCGAGATGGCCAAGGGCCGCGACGCACAGGTGGCCGAGGCGCCGACCCATGCAGACCGTGTCCGTGCGAAGTACGGCACCAGTCCGGCACGCCAGCCTGTGCCCGCACCCAACCGCGGAGACAACCTCACCGGCCCGTCTCCGTATCAGGACCTGCCCGCACCCGCGCAGAGCTGATCGACGCGAACATGGCCGCCACCACCGACGCCCCGCCGCCCGCCGTGAGGGTCCTGCTGCTCAGCGGCGGCGTGAGCAACCCGTCATCCTCGCGTCTGCTGACAGACAGGCTCGCCGCCCAGCTGCACCAGGTGCTCACTGCCGAAGGCGAGTCGGTCACCACGACCACACTTGAACTTGCCCCGCTGGCCGTCGACGTTGCCACCAAGCTCGTGGGAGGCCTGCCAAGCCCAGCCCTCACTGCCGCATTCCAGGCGCTGGCCGACGCAGACGTCATCATCGCCGGAACACCGATCTACAAGGCCGGCATCAGCGGACTGTTCAAGTCCTTCCTCGACACGCTGGACAACGACCTGCTGCTCGGCAAAGTCGTCGCGCTGACAGCCACGGCCGGAACGGCCCGCCACGCACTCGTGGTCGATGACCACCTGCGCCCCCTCTTCGCGTTCATGCGCGCGGTGACAGTGCCGACCTCCGTGTTCGCCGCCCCTGAGGACTGGGCTGACCCAGGACTCGCCAGTCGTCTGCGACGCGCCGCCCGGGAAGTCCTCGCCCTGCATCGCGCTGGGCTGGCCGACGAGGTCAAAGCCCACTCTTGGGCTGCCTACCAGCACTCGTTCACCGGCATCCAGGAGCAGCGAGACGGTGGCGGGCCCGACCTCGACTTCGACACTCCCCTGATGCGCTTGGCCGCTGGCGGCCAGTGAGACCTTCGGCCTGCGCCGGCAGACGGCACGTTCCTCCATCACGAGCTGACCCCCGCGCACAGCGCCGAAGCACCGTGAAGGGTCTTGTCCGATGGGACAAACCCCGTGGTGTGAGTTCTCGTGATGGACCCAGCCGTGCCGTGACCTGACCCGCGACAGTCGCCTCATTCATCGACCAACCGGAGGTACACGTGAAGGTCTACATCTCCGTGGACATGGAGGGCATCAGCGGCATCGCCACCTACGACCAGGTCGTCCGCGGCGGTCACGGGTACCCGCTGGCGCAGCGTCGCATGACCGCGGAGGCGAACGCCGCCATCGAGGGCGCCTTCGCTGGAGGAGCCTCCGAAGTCGTCGTCAGCGACAGCCACGGCACGATGGACAACCTCCTGCATGACGAGCTTGACCCCCGGGCCCGGGTCATCTTCGGCTCCCCCCGCGGCTTCTGCATGGCAGAGGGACTGACCGAGTCGTTCGACCTGGCCATGTTCGTCGGCTACCACGCGCCCGCAGGTGCCACCGGCGTGCTCGCACACACCTTCTCGGCACATTTCACCGCGGTACGCGTCAACGGCACCAACGCCTCCGAAGCATCCGTCAACGCCCTGTTCGCAGCAAGTCGAGGGGTGCCCGTCGGCCTTCTCACCGGGGACGACGTCATCTGCGCGCTCGCCGAACAGTCGCTACCCGGAGTGAAGACCGTCGCCGTCAAGCGGTCGCACGGGTTCTCGGCAGCCGACAGCCTCGCGCCCGCGGTCGCGTGCACCAAGATCCGCGACGCCGCCCAAGAAGCGGTCGCCGCCGCAGACCGAAGCCAACTCCTGGCGGTGCCCGACACGTTGCGCCTCGAGATCGACATGCCCAACCCGACCGCAGCCGAGCTCGCCAGCGGCATCCCCGGGGTCCAACAGGTCAACGAGCGCACCATCGGGCGCGAGGTCGCCTCCGCCGATGAGCTGCTCGGGCTCATCATGGTCAGCTACAACCTCGCCCAGGTGAGCTTCTCCAGCCTGTTGGCCCTCATGAACCGCAGATGAGAAGACCCGCACGAATGGAGCCCGGCGGGCCCGAGGTGCGCGGCCGCCGACCAGCCAGCTGCAGCAGACCCGTCGGGTCGAGGCACGCCCAGACCACCTGGTCTGCCGGCCACTCACGCCCAGGGCCCGCTGCACTCCCCAGCCTTGCATCCACCACGTCCGAACAGGGTGACAGGTAATGAATGAGCGACTCACGGCGCCAACGACGCCGCAACCGGCCAGAGTTCGCCTGTTCGACTCCTTCTCCACGCCCGTGCTCGTGCTGCACGAGGCGGCGGCGCGACACAACATCGCCCTCATGGCGGCGTACTGCCAGAGTCGGAAAGTTGCCCTCGCGCCCCACGCGAAGACGTCCATGACGCCATACCTGATCCACCGACAGATGGCCGCGGGCGCCTGGGGGATGACAGCAGCCTCGATGCGACAAGCACGCCACCTGCTGGAAATGGGCGTCAAACGGGTCCTGCTGGCCAACGAGGTCCTCGACAGCGGTGACCTGCGCTGGCTCACCGACTACCTGGCCTCAGCCGAGTCCGACATCGACGTGCTGTGCTACGTCGACAGCTTCGAAGGTCTGGCCCAACTGGAGTCCGCGGCAGCACCGAAGGCTGCCGGACGCCCCGGCATCGGCGTCCTCGTCGAACTCGGCTACGACGGAGGCCGCACCGGAGTCCGATCCGTTGAGGCCGGCCTGGAACTGGCGCGAGCAGTCCGGCACGCAGAACCACTGCAGCTGCGCGGCATCGCCGGATACGAAGGTCTTCTGCCAAGGCATGGCGCCCAGACGCCGCCAGGACTGCCCCGGTACCTCCAGCGCCTCCAGACGCTTCTGCGGGCCTGTCACGCCGAGGCGTTGTTCGACACGACCCCGCTCATCTCCGCAGGAGGAAGCTCCTACTTCGACCTGGTCACCCACGCCCTCGGACCCGCCAACTTCACGTTCAACACGCTGACCGTCCTGCGCAGCGGCTGCTACGTCACACATGACGACGGCCTCTACCAGGAGATCTCACCCATGGACGGACGCAGGGAAGACGACTCCGTGACCTTCTGGGCCGCCCTCGAGCTGATAGGTACGGTCCTCTCACGTCCCGAGGATGGGCTGGCCATCGTGAACTTCGGACGTCGGCACGCCCCCACCGACGACCGGCTCCCGCTCGTCAAGGGGGTTCTCGACCCGGACGGCCGCCAGCACCCCCTGCCAGGAGCGCTCGTGCGCCGCGTCGACGACGAGCACTGCTACGTCGACCTGCCCGACGGCGCGCAGGTCGTCCCCGGCGACCGGCTCACCTTCGGCATCAGCCACCCATGTGGTGCCTTCGACCGGTGGCGCGAGATCCCGGTCGTCGATGCCGGATACAACCTCATCGAGGTCGCCATGCCCCGGTTCTGACACGGTCGGCCCATTCGCATCCAACGGGCCCAGCTGCAGAGCGCGGCATGCTCGAACACCCGCCACGCCCGCCCGGTCGTTCACCGAAGGCCGGCCGCGGAACACGCCACGACCCAACGCAACCCAGCGCACAAGCCCCTACATGCCACCACCCTCTCCACCACCCCATCCTCTCCACCCCACGGCGGTGCCTCACGCGGACCCCACGCCGTCCCTCGAACCCTTCACCGCACCGCGCCACCACTGCATCGCCCCTGTCCATCACCCAGCGAAGGTTGCACCATGTCTCGAGTTTTGATCCGCGGCGGCGACGTCTACGACGGGACAGGGACGGAACCAGTCACCACGGACGTTCTGGTTGAGAGCGACCGCATCGTGCACGTGGGACCCCACCCCGGACCAGTCGATGCTGCCGTCATCGACGCGACCGGCATGGCCGTCGCGCCCGGCTTCATCAACGTCCTGAGCCACGCGTGGGCAGCGCTGCGAAGCGACGGAACGGCCGCGTCCGACCTGCTCCAAGGCGTGACGACCGAAATCTTCGGCGAAGCGTTCTCCCCCGGTCCGAGCATGCCCGAGTTCGGCCGGCACCTGGCCCGCCTGTACGGGTCCACCACCGAAGAGAACTTCGGGTTCCCACGCTTGAGTGAAGGCCTGGACGACCTGGAACGGCGCGGCCTGTGCGTCAACGTCGCCAGCCTCATCGGCGGGGCCAACCTGCGGTACCTGGGCGCCGAGTTCACCGACCGTCCACTGACCGGACCCGAACGTGACCGTCTGCGCGGCCTCGTAGCGGAAGAGATGCACGACGGAGCCCTCGGGATTGGGACCGCGCTGATCTACCCACCGGGCCGTTTCGCGACCACCTCCGAGCTCGTACAGCTGTGCGAGCCGGTCGCCGCCCACGGGGGTGTGTACGCGACACATCTGCGTAGTGAAGGAGACGCCCTCCTGGAGGCCGTAGAGGAGTCACTCTTCATCGGCAGGAGCGCTGGAGTTCGAACCGAGATCTTCCACCTCAAGGCCGCCGGACGGCACAACCACCACAAGATGACAGAGGCCGTAGCGCGACTGGAGTCTGAACGGGCCGCCGGTCACGAGGTCGGCGCCAACATGTACCCCTACGACGCCGGAGCAACTCACCTGCTCGCGTGCATCCCACCGAGGTACTCCGCCGGCGGACCGGCAGCCGTCAGATCGATGCTGGCGGACCGGGCCGCATCTCGACTCCTCAGCCGGGAGATCGAGGCGCCAGGTACCGACTTCGAGAACCTCTTCCTTGCCGCCGATGCCGGCGCCGGCATCGTCTTCCTGTCCGACCTCACCGACGGGACCCCCGTCAAGGGCCAGTCCGTGACGCAGATGGCGCAGCAGTGGCAGTGCTCCCCGTCCGAGGCGGTCATAGAGGCCCTTCGCCGTGACCCCGATGTCGGCGTCGCCTACCACATGATCTCCGAGCCGAACATCCGCTTGGGCCTGTCACAGCCGTGGGTCACCGTCGGCTCCGACGGTGCCGCCCACCCAGCTGGACCGCCCTGGACCGGACAACCGGCACACCCACGGACCTACGGCACGTTCGCCCGGACACTGGGTCACTACGGCCGCGACGAAGGCCTGTTCTCGATCAGCGAAGGCATCCGGCGGATGACGAGCCTTCCGGCCACACGCTTCGGGCTCCACTCCAGAGGCGCCCTCGCGCCCGGCTACTTCGCAGACATCATCATCTTCGACGTCGCAACGTACGCCGCCACGTCAACCTACCTGGACCCGCACAGCTACGCGGTCGGGCTGAACACCGTGATGGTCAACGGCCGCATCGTCGTACGCGACGGCATCGTCACCGCGGAACGGCCCGGTCGTCGCCTGCGTCGAGGAACCCCGTAGCGCACCCGTGCCCGCTGGCACCGTTCCCGCCGGGCTACGACACCAACCCTTTTCGAGACAAGGAGATATCGGATGCGCGTGCTCATCAGCGTGGACATGGAGGGCGTGGCAGGGCTCGCCACCCGACGCCAGGTGGGTCCGGGACGAGAGGACTACGCCCTCGGGCGGCAGCTGATGACAATGGAAGCGACAGCGGCTGTTGAGGGAGCCTTCGACGGCGGCGCCGAGCAGGTCATCGTCAACGACAGCCATGGACCGATGGACAACCTCATCGGTGAGCTGCTCGACCCTCGCGCCGAGTACGTCGTCGGCTCCCCCAAACCGCTCGGCATGGTCGAATGCCTCACCGCAGGCATCGACGTCGTCTTCTTCGTCGGCTACCACGCAGGACCGATGTCAGAACACGGCGTGTTGGCGCACAGCTTCTCAGGCGCGGCGTTCACCGACCTACGCCTCAACGGTGAGAGCGTCACCGAGGCCGAGGTCAACGGCCTGCTGGCCAGCTCGTTCAACGTCCCAGTCGGACTGTTGACCGGTGACGGCGACATCTGCCGTCTCAGCCAGGCGGTCTTCCCCGATGCCCGCACCGTCGCCGTGAAGGAAGGCATCGGAGTGACTGCCGCGCGTTCGCTGCATCCTGCGACCGCCCGAGACCGGATCCGCGAGGCGGCCATGTCTGCGATAGAGGCAGCCAGCGGGTCCGGGCTGGGCGTGCGGCCCGTCCCTGAGCAGCTTCATCTGGAAGCTGACGCGCGCCAGGCCGGGGCGGTGGAGGTCATGGCGATGGCGCCGGGCACCAGACGAGTTGGCGCGCGCACGGTCCGGTTCGAGGCCTCGTCAGCGACTGAGCTCCTTGCCGTCATCATGACGTGGAGCTACCTGTCGGCTGGTCACGCAGCTTCCCACTCGTGACGCTCGCCTCGGCAAGAATTCCGCTCGCGGTCAGGTCGGCACACTCGCCCGGGTGACTCGCCCGGGGGACTTACCCGGTGACTCGCGCTGTAGATCGTCGGGTGACCTGCCCGGTGACCTGCCCGGTGACCTGCCGCGCGCCGACATCCACTGCCGGGCTTGCGGGAGCGGGCTGAACCGCTTCAAGGGCAGCGGGTTCGCTGATCTGCCCCGGCGGGCGAACGTCACCATCAGTGAGGAGGCGCTCACGATCGGCATCAACGTGAGCACGCTCCACCCAGTCGTCAGACCGCCCGCCTGACTGGGATAGGCGTCGTCGACGGGACCGCCACTCCTTGGGGCTGGCGTGGGACCCTCGGGCGCTCAGGCTGGTCGGCCGCGCAGGGGCCGACCCGGATAGGCGCCGACGTTCAGCTCTCCGTTCGTGACCACCGGGGTGCCGTTCACGAACAGGTGCCGCACTCCCGTCGCAGGGCGGGTCGGTTCCACGTACGTGGCCTGGTCGGTCAGCTGCGCCGGGTCCAGCACGACGATGTCGGCGTCGGCGCCGGCACTGACCCGGCCCTTCCCGGCCGCGTCCGGGGTGAACGCCAGCAGCTGCGCCGGCAGCCATGAACAACGCCGAAAGGCCTCGAGCCACGTCCAGGCGCCCGTTTCCAGGACCATACGGCGAAGCGAGCGGGTGAACGTGCCAGCCGTTCGGGGATGCGTCGCGCCCCCGGGCGGCAGCGGCCACTGCCTGGTGTCCACGATCCCGGCCTGCCACGTCACCGGCATCGCGTCACTGGCCACGATCGCGTCCGGGAACGCCAGGGAGCGCTCCAGGTAGGCAAGGTCCGCCGGGTTGCTCTCATCCAGGAACTCCACGATGCACGGAGTCTCGGGGGCGGTGGCACGCACGTGCCGAAGACGCTCACGCGTCGCGACCCGTTCGCCCGTGGTGAGCAAGACGATCGAAGACGGCTCGATCCCCCAGATCCCCAGACGCTCAGGAGCCAGAAAGGCCGCCCCGACGCTCGTGCTACCCGCCCCATACGGATAGGTCTCCACGCTCACCCGGGCGCCTTCAGCCTGAGCGAGGCCGATCGTTGCCAGAACCCGGTCCAGATGGCGCCGGGACGTCGAGTTCACATGACAGTGGTGCATGTGCGCGCCCGTCTGCATGGCTGCACGCACAACCTCCGATGACCCGTCGACCAGCGTGTCAGGGTCTGCCTCGATGAGCTCGCGTACATGCGTGTACGTCGGGACTCCCGCTTCGGCGGCAAGCGCCGCCACCGCGAGGAACTCCGCGGGGTCGCTGCGCGGTGCATACCCGACGACGATGCCGATCCCGAGCGCTCCAGCGGTGAGCTCGCGGCGCAGCAGCTCCAGGCATGTGACCAGCTCCGTGCTGCCCAGTGGCCGCTGCCACCGCTGGTCCCCCAGCAGGGACAGTGTCTCGCTGAACCGCGCGCGCGGGGAGATGCCGCACAGCACCAGGCCGCGGGCTGCAGCCCACGAGGCAGAGAAGCCGAAGTTCAGCGGGCGCCCTGACCAAGCAGCACGTCGGTAAGCTTCGGCGACCGGCATCAGTCCGGCTTCCAGGTCGAGCGCGGTCGTGACGCCGTCCATCGCCTGCAGCCGATGGCCGGCGATCGAGTGGACGTGGCTGTGCACGTCAACGAATCCGGGTCCGACGATGCAACCGCTGACATCCAGCACGTGCTCGCCACGCAGGCCGGTCCCGACTGCAACGACCTGCCTGCCTTGGACCAGGACGTCAGCGACTGCGTCGTGGCCGCTACCAGGGTCAATGACGCGACCCCCCTGCAGGAGCAGTGAGCTCACCGCTGGACCTGCCCGACCGTTGCAACCTCCTGCGGGTGAGTCAACGGCCTGTCCGG
>NZ_JBNDHY010000138.1:0-11297 GCF_056755315.1 Monashia sp. HAY1-2A | reverse complement strand
GAGCAGCACGGGCACCCCGGACTCGACCGGGTAGGCGAGATGGTCGGTGGCACAACGCAGCTCGGGCGTCTCGCCCGACCCCGAGTCGTGCGTCGCGTCGGTCAGCTCGCCCTTGCACTTCGGGCAGCGGAGGATGGCGCGCAGCCACGGCTCGATGGTCTGCTGGGTGGTCACGATGCGTCTCCTGTGTCGGTCGGGTCCGTCATCGCGTCCGCCACACCGTCGCCGGACCGGATCAGGGCGAGCATCTCGTCGCGGACGCGCTCCATGGTCTCACGGTCGGCGGCCTCGACGTTGAGCCGCAACAGCGGCTCGGTGTTGGAGGCGCGGACGTTGAACCACCACATCGGCTCGGTGCCCTCGGGGCAGGTGACGGTGAGGCCGTCGAGCTCGTCGGTGCCGGCGCCGCGGACCGTCGCCCACGCCCGCACCTGCTCGACGACGGCGGCCTGGTCCTCGACGGTGGAGTTGATCTCGCCGGAGGCGACGTAGCGCTCGTACTCGCTGCACAGACGCGACAGGGGGACGTCCTGCTCGCCGAGGGCCGCGAGGACGTGCATCGCCGCCAGCATCCCGGTGTCGGCGAACCAGAAGTCGCGGAAGTAGTAGTGCGCCGAGTGCTCGCCGCCGAACACGGCTCCGGCGCGGGCCATCTCGGCCTTGATGAAGGAGTGGCCCACGCGGGTGCGCACCGGGTTGGCGCCGTTCTCGGCGACGACCTCGCGGACCGCCGCGCTGGAGATGACGTTGTGCACGATGGAGACCTCGCGGTCGCCGCCCTCGCGCGCCCGGGCGATCTCGCGCGCCGCGACGAGGCCGGTGATCGCGCTCGGCGACACGGGCTCACCGTCGGCGTCGACGACGAAGCAGCGGTCGGCGTCGCCGTCGAACGCCAGACCGATGTCGGCGCCGTGCTCGCGGACCGCGGCCTGCAGGTCGACGAGGTTGGCCGGGTCGAGCGGGTTGGCCTCGTGGTTGGGGAACGTGCCGTCGAGCTCGAAGTACATCGGCACGACCTCGAGCGGCAGCTCGGGCAGTCCGGCACCCGTGCCGAGGACGGCCGGGACGGTGTGCCCGCCCATGCCGTTGCCCGCGTCGACGACGACCTTGAGCGGCCGGCAGCCGGACAGGTCCACGAGCGAGCGGAGGAAGCCGGCGTAGTCACCGAGCAGGTCGCGGGTCGTGACGCTGCCCGGGCCCCCTACCGGCTCGGCCAGGCCGGTGCCGCCGTCGAGCAGCCACTGGGCGAGGTCGCGGATCTCCGCGAGCCCGGAGTCCTGGCCGACCGGGCGGGCTGCGGAGCGGCACATCTTGATGCCGTTGTACTGGGCCGGGTTGTGGCTCGCGGTGAACATCGCGCCCGGCAGGTCGAGGGCGCCGCTGGCGTAGTAGAGACCGTCGGTCGAGCACAGGCCGACGTGGACGACGTCGACGCCGCGCGAGGTCACTCCGGCCGCGAACGCCTGCGACAGCTCGGGCGAGCTCGGCCGCATGTCGTGCCCGATGACGACAGCCGCGCTGCCGTCCGGGATGGCGACGACCTCCGCGAACGCGGCGCCGATGGCGCGAGCCACCTCGGGCGAGAGCTGGTCAGGGACGATCCCCCGGACGTCGTAGGCCTTGACGAAGTCGACGAGATGAGGCACGCGCCCACCCTAGTGGTCAGCCGTCGCGCAGGATGCGCAGGTGCCCGCGCCGGCCGGACTCCACGACACCGGCCTGGGCCTCGGCCGCCGCCTGGCCCCGGGGTTCGGCGCGCTCGCCCGGGGTCGGCTGACGCGACTGACTCGGCTGACGCGGCTGGCGCGGACGGGCGGCCTCGCGGACCGCGTCGGCGAGGGCGAGCAGGTCGTCACCGGCCAGCTGCGGCTCGGGGAACTCCCCACCGACGCGCACGACGTCCCAGCCGCGCGGGGCCGTCATGCGCTCGGCGTGCTCGAGGCACAGGTCGTAGGTGTGCGGCTCGGCGTAGGTGGCGAGCGGGCCGACGACGACGGCACGGTCGGCGTAGGCGTAGGTCAGGGTCGCGACCGCAGGGCGCGCGCACCCCGTCTTCGAGCAACCACGAGTCAGACCCACGTCGCGGGACTCTAGTCGCCCGGTCGGACGAGGACGAATCACCACGCCGTGGACGCGACGGCGTCCCTGCCGCCGGTCCGCCACTCCTCGCGTCCCGACCGGCCGCGCCGACCCGTCGATCTAGAGTGGGACCGTGAGCACCTCCGGCACCACCCCGGGCGCGGGACCCGACACCGGGCGCGACCCGTCCGAGCGCACGGACCCGGACTCCGGACGCAGCGCCGCCGCCTCCCGGCGCCCGCTCCCCCGTCGGCGCGACCGGCACGGGCGCGGCAGGCGCGGACCGCTCGCCTGGCCGCCGGTCCCGGCGATGGTCTCCCGCCGCGACGAGTTCGACGACTACGTGCTCGATGCCGCGGCCCGGCTCGAGGCCACCTGCGGGCGCGCCTTCCCCGCAGTCGAGTTCGCGGTCGAGGACGTCCCGCGCGGACCTGCGGCCTGGGACCACCGCGAGGTGCCGCTGGGCCGCCTCTTCCCCGCCACGGGTGCCCGGCCGGCGCGGATCGTCGTCTACCGCCGCCCGGTCGAGACCCGCGTCTCGGACCGGCGTGACGTCGCCGCGCTCGTCGCCGACATCGTCACCGAGCAGGTTGCCGGCCTCCTCGGCGTCGCCCCCGAGGAGCTCGACCCCGGCTTCGGCGACTGACGAGGCCCTGCGTCGCGGCGGCCATCTCGCCGTGCGACGTCGGACAGCCTGCGCCGGTCAGTTGCGCACCTGGCGCACCGGGACGGACAGGGCTCGGACCGGGGCCGACTGGACGGCGGCGATGGAGAACGTCGGCACACCGCCGTCGGTTCCGGCGACCGAGACGGCGCCGCGGACCTCACCGCTCGTCGGCACGACCCAGACGCTGTCGGCGTCGCCGAGGTCGGTGGCCACGGTCGAACCGGCCGGGACGTCGACCGTCGTCGTGCGAGCGGCGTCCCCCGTGCCGGTGCGCACCTGCGCACGGGCCGCGGTCTGGCCCGACGTCAGGAGGAGACGCTTGGTCGTGCCCGTGAGTCCCGGCAGCAGGACCCCGCCGAGACCGGTGAGGCGCGGCGTGGCCGCGGTCCAGGCGAAGTCGCCCATGCGGTCACCGGTCGAGGCACGCCGTTCGGTCCAGGCGCCGGCCACGACGGGCTGGTCGGACCGGACCCCGAGACCGAACGCGCCGGACGCGCGCTGGATGGGCACGTCGAGGGTCGACCCGGCGGGCACCCGGACCGCGCGCAGCTCGTCGGGCTGGACCGGTCCGGCGTCGGTGAGCAGGCTCAGGCGGACGAGCGCCTCGGTGTCACCGGGGTTGGCGACGCGGGCCCACACCGAGCCCGACGCGTCGATCCCCGGCACGACGAGGTCGGTCCCCGGCGGGGCGGCGCGGGTGGCGTCGTCGATGCCGCGTGCCGTTGCACCGTCGATCCACTGCTCGTCGAGCACGGCGGACAGGACGCCACCCGTGGCGGTGACGTGGACGACGGGGCTGGCGAGGTCGGGCGCGAGCGCGTCGAGCGAGACGATCGCGCGCGAGTGCGGCTCGACCGAGATCGTGCGGTCGTCCAGGCCGGCCACCCGACCGCGCGCGCCGAACACCTCGAGCGAGGCGGTCACGGCATTGGCCCCGGGGTTGCCGAGGATGACCCGCTCCGTGCGGGACGGACCGGCACCCCCGCCGACGAGCCAGACGTCGGACGAGGGCAGCTGGCACGGCGTCACGGCCAGGCCCCGGTCGTCGTCGCCGGTGTGCTTCCACACCTGGGTCGCGACGAGGCCCGGGGCCAGTCCCCTGGTGGCTCGGGCGAGGACGCTGTCGGCCGTCTTCACGGTGGCGGTCACGGCCGAGCCCGCGGCACCGCCCTGGCCGAGCCCGGACGCGTCGCTGCCGGACAGCAGCGTGATCGCGCCACCGCTCGGTGCCCCGGCGACGACCCCGGGGTCCGGGGCGGACGCGGCGACCGTGACGTCCCCCTCGACGTCGCGCAGGCCCACGGCGCCGAGCCGCTGCTGGCCGGGGCACACGAGCGTCGAGTCGTCGACGAGGACGCTGGAGGTCTCGGGCAGGCCCGCGCGGTCCCCGGGCGCCGCCAGCTGGAGCGAGCCGCTGACGTGGGTGGCACCGACGGCCGCGCCGACCGCGACGACGGCCACCGCGACGGACCGGATGATGCCCGCGGCCCTGCTCATGCGCGCCTCCTCGAGCGACGGTTGCCGAAGGGCAGCGCCATGAACACGACGAACGCGAGCAGCGCACCCTGTCCGAGACGCCACCAGGGCTGCGCCGCCGCGAGGTCGACGCGCAGGGCGCCCGGCGCCGACGGCACGACGTAGGTGGGTTGCGCAGCGCCGGGCACGGGGGGCAGGACCGCGCCGTCGTAGCTGACGACGGCGTGCCGGGCCCACTCGGCCGGCTCGGCGAGGACGAGGCGTCGCTCGCCGGTCGCGGCGGGCAGCGAGGTGTCGACGGCGGCGTGCGGTCCGACGGTCGGGACGACGGCGAGCAGGCCGCCCGAACCGTCGACGAGGCGGGCGCGCGACGGCGCCGTGGCGTCCTCGGCGCCCTGGGCCGCAGGCAGGGCCCGCACCTTCCAGAGGACGCCGTGCTGGCCGCTGCCCAGTCGGCTCAGCCCCTCGGCCGCGTCGAGCCGGCGCGCGAGCGGGCTGTCGGCCCCACCGGTCACCTGGACGAAGCCGATGCCGAGCCGGGCGAGGGACGACGCGTCGAGGGCATCGGCGGCCCGGCCACCGACGATGGCGGCGACGGCCGACACGAGGGGCGCGTCGTCGGCGTCGGGACGTCGGTCGAGGTCGCGCAAGAGCTCACCGGGCTCCTGCCCGGCCAGGACGAAGTCGACGACGTCGTCGGACGGGCGCAGCAGCAGCAGGCGGTTGCCGAGCGGGCCGGTGGCCTGGTCGACGGCGACCGCGGGCAGCGTCGCCTCGCCGACCGACAGCGTCCGGCCGGCCCCCCGGACCGCCCAGACGCCGGCACCGGCGAGGACCGACCCCACGACGAGCACGACGGCCGCGACGGCCCCGGCCGGCCGCAGCCGTCCGTGGCCGCGACGCAGGTGTCCGAGGACGGCCCGACTGCCCGCGAGGAGCCCGACGAGCAGGCCCACGAACCACAGCTGGAGCCCGACCCCGGCCCACAGGTGCGCGGCCGCCGACGTGCCGACGCCGGTCTCGGCGGAGCCGAGGACGACGCGCGAGCCGCCGAGCGCGGCAGCGAGGCCGACGACCGCGAGCAGTCCGCCGACGGCGAGCCCGACCGACTCGGTCCGGGTCCGGGCGCGCACTGCGAACCCGGCGACCCCGAGGAGGACGACGGGTGCCACGAGCCACGCGGTCCACGACGAGGCACCCGGCTGCCCGAGGACGAGCGCCACCGGCCCCCAGGGGCCCGCGTCGGACCCGGTGGCCACGAGGCCGGGGCCTGACAGCAGGAGGTGCCAGTCCTCGACGAACCGAACCACCCACGGGCCGAGCAGCGCGGTGGGCACGACGAGCAGGACGAGGGCACGCGCGCGGCGCAGCCCCGGCCCGAGCAGGAGCAGGAGGAGCGCGGCGGCGACCGAGACGGCCAGCAGCGGCGGCGCGAACGCGCCGGTCACCGCCGTGGCCAGGGCCGTGGCGAAGGTGGCGGTGAAGGTGCCGTCACGGCGGGCGGCGAGGGCGTACCCGGCGACGACGAACGGCAGCAGGACGTGCGCGACGGCGAGGGTGACGCGACCCTGGGCCGCGCCCGTGACCAGCACGGCCGAGGACCCCCACGCGAGCGCGGCCGTGCCGCGGGCGACCCGGGAGGTGGTGACGACGCGTCCGGCGAGGTAGGCCGACCACGTCGCGAGCACGGGCGCGAGGAACAGCAGCCAGGCGATCGTCACGCCGGCGCTGGACCGGCCGTCGGCGACTCCGGGGAGGCGCTCGGCCAGCCACGTCAGACCGGAGAGCACCGCGAGGTGGGGCCCGGCGTCGACCGCGGTGCCGAGGCCGGCGCCGTGCCACGCGTCGAGGAAGGAGTGCCACAGCCCGTCGGACCCGGTGGCGACGGGGCGCAGCTCGCCACCCGCCAGACCGGTGTGCGTCGGCGAGAGGCCACCGGCCCGGATGGTGTCGCGCCAGGCCGCGACGGCGGCGACGAGGGCGGCGAGGACGGCGAGGAACCCGGCGTGGGTCAGGACCCGTCGCCCGAGCGAGGCCGGCAGGTGCGCCAGGGAGTCGGTGTCCTCGGCGGTCGGTCCGGTCTCGGTGGTCGGCGCGGCCTCGCGGTGCGCGGCACGCTCGGGGGCGATGGCGTCCTGGAAGTGGTCGAGGGTCGTGCGCGCCGCGACGGACGGCGGCACGAAGAGCGTCGCCAGGTCGCCGCGGCGCAGGCGCTTGGTCGACCGGCCCCGCCACCTGGCCGCGGTCGTCGCGGCAGGGTGCAGCAGCGCGGAGGCGTCGGACAGCTCGCGCCACGCGAGCCGCGGCCGCTTGGCCACGAGGAGGCCGAGGGCGCCGAGGACGCTCGAGGCCGCGAGCCACACGGCGAGGAACGGCGCGAGCACCGGCGCGCAGCGGGCCAGGGTCACCTGTCTGGCGGCGCGACGGGAGCGGCGCTCGACCTCCCGCGGGCGCGGCCCCCCGGGCCGGGTGCCGTCGACGCCGGCGGACGCGTCCCGCACGACGGCGCCGGGGACGACGACGACGCGGTGGCCGGCCAGCTGGGCCCGCCAACCGAGGTCGAGGTCGGCCCCGTACTCGGTGAACGCGGGGTCGAACCCGCCGAGGTCGTCCCACACCGCCCGGCGCACGAGCATCCCCGCCGTGCTCACGGCGAGGACGTCGGTGCGGTGGTCGTACTGGCCCTGGTCGGCCTCGCCCCGCGTGGGGCGACCGAGCCGGCGGCCGGTACGGGTGATCTGGACGCCGAGCTCGACGAGGCGTCGCGGGTCGTCCCACGCGACGAGCTTGGGCCCGGCGATCCCCACGGACGGCGAGCGCAGCCCCTCCTCGAGGAGGCGGGCCAGCGCCGTCGGTGCCGGCGCGGTGTCGTCGTGCAGCACCCACACCCACTCCGGGCCGGTGCCCCCAGCGCCCGGGGCGACGGCGTGCAGCCGCTCCATGCCGGCCGCGATGGCGCGGCCCAGGGGGACCCGGGCCGGCAGACGCAGCACGTCCACGTGGGGCACGACCGCCCGGACGCGCCCGTGGGCCTGCGCGATCGCCGCCGACGTGTCGCTGCTCGCGACGTCGACGACGAGGAGACGGGCGGGCGGCAGTGTCTGGGTGGCGACCCCGTCCAGACACTGCGCCAGCCACGTCGCACCGTTGTGCACGACGACGATCGCGGCGACCTGCGCGCTGGGCCGGGGTCCGGTGGAGGGAGCGGACATCGACCCGTGCGCGGCGCCCCCGTGGGGGGCGCTGCGGTCATCGGCGAGCTCGTCGGGCACAGCGGTCACCTTCACCCGGACACCGGCTGGGGCCCGGGTCCTACGGCCACGGTCAGACCGCGCGCTTCTTCAGCTTGCGGCGCTCGCGCTCCGACAGACCGCCCCAGATGCCGAAGCGCTCGTCGTTCGCGAGGGCGTACTCGAGGCACTCTGCGCGCACCTCGCACCCGACGCAGACCTTCTTGGCCTCGCGCGTGGAGCCGCCCTTCTCCGGGAAGAACGCCTCCGGATCGGTCTGGGCGCAGAGCGACCGCTCCTGCCAGGAGAGCTCGCCCTCCTCCGTCCCGACGTCCGACATGACCACCATCAGCTCGTGCATGACCCCTCCTCGACCCTGACTCTCTTGTGTGTCAGCACTCGCTGTACCCGGCGGCACCGTTCCCCTGGCAGATCGACCCACCGTTTCGTGAGCCCGTCGACCTCGGTACCGACCCCGACGAATACAACAATGAAATTACATGTGTGTCATACGCCCTACGTCAAGCCCGTTAGTGATATTCGCTCGATCTCGGTGAGGCGCTTTCCCGGCTGTGGTAGAACGGGTTCCGACCCGTCTTCGGACGCGGCTGCACGGGGCTGAGAGGATCGCTGCATGCGCATCACAGCCCTCGCCGGAGGCGTCGGCGGCGCCCGGTTCCTCCGCGGCCTGCTCCGCCACGTCCACTCCCCCGTGTCCGTCGTCGGAGACGAGCCGGTCGAGCTGACCGTCATCGGCAACACGGGTGACGACATCACGCTCTTCGGCCTGCGGGTGTGCCCCGACATCGACACGCTGCTCTACACCCTGGGCGGAGCCGTCCACGAGGGCCAGGGCTGGGGCCGTTCCGACGAGACGCACCACCTCGCCGAGGAGCTCGCCGCGCTCGGAGCGACGCCGCAGTGGTTCACCCTCGGCGACAAGGACTTCGGCACCCACGTCTACCGGTCGCAGCTGCTCGGTCAGGGCCGGCCCCTGTCGGCCGTCGTCGACCGGCTGGCCGCGCGGTGGGGGCTGCCCGAGCAGGGCGTGCGGCTGCTGCCGATGACCGACACCCCGGTCGAGACCCACGTCGTCGTCGAGCAGGACGGACAGCCGCGGGCGATCCACTTCCAGGAGTGGTGGGTCCGGCACCGCGCCGAGCTGCCGGCCGAGCGTTTCGTCGTGGCGGGGCTCGACGGCGCCGCCCCGGCCCCCGGCGTCCTCGACGCGATCCGCGAGGCCGACGTCGTCCTCCTGCCACCGAGCAACCCGGTCGTGTCGATCGGCATCGTCCTCGGGGTCCCGGGCGTCCGCGACGCGCTGCGCGGCAGCCGAGCCCCGGTCGTCGGCGTCTCACCCCTGGTCGGCGGGCGCCCGGTCCGCGGCCACGCCGACGTCTGCCTGCGCACCATCGGCGTCGAGGAGTCGAGCGCCGGTGTCGCCGGCCTCTACGCCGACTTCCTCGACGGCTGGCTCGTGGCCGAGGACGACCCGATGCCGCCGCAGCGCGGCCTGCAGGTGGTCCACCGCCCGCTGCTCATGAGCTCGCCCGACGCAGCCGCCGACCTGGCCGGGGCGGCGCTCGACCTGGCGCTGCGGCTGCGTCCCGCGAGGACCCCCGCGTGACGACGCACGACCCCGCGACGGCCGGGCACCCGACGTCCGACGCCGCCGTGCCGCGCCCGGTCAGCGTGCTGCCCCTCACCGGGATCCCCGAGGTGCGCGAGGGCGAGGACCTCGCCGACGTCGTCGGGACCGGGCTCCAGCACGCCGGGCTGCGCCTCGAGGACGGCGACGTCGTCGTCGTGTCGAGCAAGATCGCGAGCAAGTCCCTCGGCCTCGTGACGCACGACCCGGACAAGGACCGCGTCGTGCACGCCGAGACCGAGTACGTCGTCGCCGAGCGCTCGCTCGGGGACCGGGTGACCCGCGTCGTCCGGGCCAAGGCGGGCCCGATCATGGCAGCGGCCGGCGTCGACGGCTCGAACACGGGCGACCGCGGGGGCTGGCTGCTGCTGCCCCACGACCCGGACGGCATCTGCGCGGAGCTGCACGACGCGCTCGTCGCGCGGCACGGCGTCCGGGTCGGCGTCGTGCTGTCCGACACCGCAGGCCGCCCGTGGCGCGTCGGTCAGGTGGACTTCGCCCTGGGGGCGCACGGCGTACGGACGCTGGACGACCTCCGTGGCGCCACCGACGCGGACGGCAGACGCCTCGACGTCACCGCCCGGTGCATCGCGGACGAGGTGGCCGCGGCCGCCGACCTGGCCAAGGGCAAGGTCGCGGCGGTGCCGGTCGCGCTCGTGCGCGGACTCCACGACGCGCTCGTCGACGAGCCGCTCACGGCCCACCCCCGCGGCCGCGACCTCGTGCGCACCGGCCCCGGCGACTGGTTCGGCTACGGACGCGTCGAGGCCGTGCGAGCCGCCCTCGGGGTCGAGCCGGGAACCGCGGACGCCCTGGACGTCGGGATCCCGCCCGCAGGCGCGGACAGCCGCATCGGGTCGGTGTCCCGTGCGGTGCGCGCGGCGCTGCACGGCATCGAGTCCGGGACGGCGGACATCGGCCCGCTCACGGTGACGCTCGGTGCGGACAGCCCGCACGAGCTCGGCCGGGCGGTCGCCCGGCTCGAGGTGGCGCTGTGGGCCGAGGGGCTGCGCGGCGACGCCGACGTCCCGTCCGCCGACGGCCTGGCGGTGCTCGTGCACGTGTCGGCGCCGCCCGACGCGCGCTGAGCCCCGCGCTCAACGCGCACCGGGCCCGCACGGGGCCCGCGCTGAGCCCGCGCTGAGCCCGCGTTCAGCCGACGGTGAAGACGACCTTGCCGAAGACGTCGCCGTCGACCATGCGCTCGAACCCCACGCGGGCATCCGCCAGCGGCAGGACCGAGTCGACGACCGGGGAGATGCCGGCCGTGACGACGAGCTGCGCGAGTCGGGCCAGCTCCTCGCGCGTGCCCATCGTCGAGCCGACGACGCGCAGCTGCTTGAAGAAGATCTTCGTCAGCTCCGCCTTCGGCGGGGCGTCGCCGGACGTGGCGCCCGAGATGACGATGCTGCCGCCCGGGCTCAGCGAGTTGACCGAGTGCGACCACGTCGCGGCCCCGACGGTCTCCATGACCGCGTCGACGCGCTCGGGGAGGCGCTCCCCCGACTCGAACACCCGGTCGGCGCCGAGGTCGAGCGCGCGGGCCCCGCGGGACTCGTCGCGCGAGGTCACCCACATCCGGTAGCCCGCGGCTGCGCCCAGCTGCACGAGGGCCGTGGCCACGCCGCCGCCCGCACCCTGGACGAGGACCGTGCCGCCGGGACGCACGCCCGAGTTCGTGAACAGCATCCGGTAGGCCGTGAGCCACGCCGTCGACAGACAGGCCGCAGTCTCCCACGTCATGCCCTCCGGCTTGGGCACGAGGTTGGCCGTCGGTACGAGGACCTTCTCGGCGAGCGTGCCGTCGTGCAGCTCGGACAACAGCGTGCGCCGTGGGTCGAGCGTCTCGTCGCCGCGCCAGCCGTCCGAGGGCACGACGGCGTGGACGATGACCTCACGACCGTCCGGGTCCACGCCGGCGCCGTCGCAGCCGAGGACCATGGGCAGGCGGTCGGCGGGCAGCCCCACCCCGCGCAGCGACCACACGTCGTGGTGGTTGAGCGCACTGGCTCGCAGGTCGACGACGGACCAGCCCGGACGCGCCTCGGGGGTGGGTCGCTCGCCGATGACGAGGCCGGAGAGCGGGTCGGACGCGGACTGACTGGCGGCGTAGGCGGCGAGCATTCCAGCACCATAGTGAGCGGGGCACCGGCGCGGCCCGGGTAGGGTGCGGGCCGTGACCGACGACACCCGCACC
>NZ_JBNDHY010000137.1:0-11375 GCF_056755315.1 Monashia sp. HAY1-2A | reverse complement strand
CGCGCACCGGCATGTCGATGGGCGAGCACATGGCCGTCACGGCTGCGCAGTGGGGCATCCCGCGCGAGGCCCAGGACGAGCTCGCCGCGGCCAGTCACCACCACCTCGCGGCGGCCTACGACCGCGGCTTCTTCGACGACCTGATGACCCCCTACCTCGGGCTCACGCGCGACGACAACCTGCGACCCGGCACCAGTGTCGAGAAGCTGGCCGCGCTCAAGCCGGTCTTCGGCCGTGGTGAAGGTGCGACGATGACGGCCGGCAACTCGACGCCGCTCACCGACGGCGCCTCGGCCGTCCTGCTCGCGAGCGAGGACTGGGCCGCCGAGCACCATCTCGAGCCGCTCGCGTGGTTCGTCGACGCCGAGACCGCGGCCGTCGACTACGTCCACGGCGACGAGGGCCTCCTCATGGCGCCCGCCTACGCCGTGCCCCGGCTCCTCGAACGCAACGGGCTGACGCTGCAGGACTTCGACCTCTACGAGATCCACGAGGCGTTCGCCGCGACCGTGCTCACGACGCTCAAGGCGTGGGAGGACCCCGACTTCTGCAAGGCCCGGCTCGGGCTCGACGCGCCGCTCGGCTCCATCGACCGCAGCCGGCTCAACGTCAACGGGTCCTCCCTCGCGGCCGGCCACCCCTTCGCGGCCACCGGTGGGCGCATCGTCGCCTCGCTCGCCAAGCAGCTCAAGGAGGCCGGTGGCGGGCGAGGCCTCATCTCCATCTGCGCTGCCGGCGGGCAGGGCGTAGTCGCGATCTTGGAGGCCTGACCCGTGTCCGACCTGTTCACCACGCTCATCAGCTCGCCGGTCGCCAGGAAGGTCGGCGTGCCGCAGCCGACGACGCTGCGGCGGTACGAGCCGGGCCTGCCCCTGTGCGAGGGCCCGGTCCTCGTCGCCGGCGGCGGTCGCTTCGCGGCCGGCATCGGCGACTGGCTCGGCTCGTGCGGGACCGCCGTGGTCGAGTCGGTCGACGGCCTGGCGGAGGGCGCGCGGGTCGGCGCGGTCGTCCTCGACCTCAGCGCCGCCACCGACCCCGAGCAGCTCGCCGCCCTGCGCGTCCTCGGCGCGCCGGCGGTCAAGCGCCTCGCCCGCAACGGCCGGGTCGTCGTCGTGGGCACGGACCCCGCGTCACTGACGGACGTCGGCGAGGTCGCCACCCAGCGCGCCCTCGAGGGCGCCGTGCGCTCCCTGGCCAAGGAGCTGCGCGCGGGGGCCACCGCCAACCTCGTGCTCGCCCGCGGCGCGGCTGCGGACGGCGTCCGGTCGGCCGTCGAGTTCTTCCTGTCGGGCCGTTCGGCCTACGTCGACGGCCAGGTCGTCCGCGTCGACGAGCGCACCGGCAGCAACCCCGACGCCCTCCGCCCTCTCTCCGGCAAGGTCGCCGTCGTCACCGGTGCGGCCAGGGGCATCGGCGCGGAGATCGCCCGGGTCCTGGCCCGCGACGGTGCGACCGTGGTGGCCGTCGACGTGCCCCAGGCCGGTGACGCCCTCGCACGGGTGGCCAACGAGGTCAAGGGAACCGCCCTCCAGCTCGACGTCACCGCCACCGACGCCGGCCGGCGCGTCGTCGAGCACGCGCGGTCGCGCCACGGCTCGCTCGACATCGTGGTGCACAACGCCGGCATCACCCGCGACAAGCTCTTCGTCAACATGGACGACGCCCGCTGGGACTCGGTCGTCGCCGTCAACCTCGCCTCGATCCTGCGGATGAACGAGGCGATCCTCGACGACGGCGGTCTCGCCGACGGCGGGCGCATCGTGTGCGTCGCCTCGATCGCGGGGATCGCGGGCAACCGGGGGCAGACCAACTACGGCGCGAGCAAGGCCGGCGTCATCGGCCTCGTCACGGCGCTGTCGGCGCAGGTGGCCCCGCGCGGCATCACCGTCAACGCGGTCGCGCCCGGGTTCATCGAGACCGAGATGACGGCCAGGATCCCGTTCGCGACGCGTGAGCTCGGCCGGCGGATGAACTCCCTCCAGCAGGGCGGCCGGCCGCGCGACGTCGCCGACACGATCGCGTGGTTCGCCCAACCCGGGGCCGCCGCCGTCACCGGCCAGGTCGTGCGGGTCTGCGGCCAGAGCCTGCTCGGGGCGTGAGGCAGATGACCCGTCGCACCACGCTCGAGGGCCCGCCCGACCTGCGCCGGATCTACGCCACGGCGCTGCTGCGCCGGGGGTCGTCCGGCGCCGAGCTGCCGGACGTCGAGGTCTCGCGCGCGGCGGTCCGGGTCGAGGTCGCAGAGCTCGTCGCCTACTCGAGGGTGTGCGGCTTCGCCGTCGACGGCACCCTGCCGCCGACCTACCCCCACGTGCTCGCGTTCCCGCTCCAGATGGTCGTCATGAGCGGCGACAGGTTCCCGCTGCCGCTCCTCGGCGCGGTGCACCTGGAGAACACGATCACCGTCGCTCGCCCCGTCGGTGTCGAAGAGGCCCTCGACGTGTCGGTCCACGCGGCCGACCTGCGCCCGCACCGCCGCGGCCGCCAGGTCGACCTCGTGTCGGAGGTGAGCGTCGGCGGCGAGCTCGTGTGGCGCGGGGTCAGCACGTACCTGTCGCGGGGCGCCGAGCACCCGGACGCCGTCGCGTCCGAGCCGCCGTCGCTGGCACCCCTCGACGCCGTCCCGAGCGGGCCCCTCTGGCGGCTCGGTGAGGGCACGGGGCGGGCCTACGCGTCGGTCTCGGGCGACTGGAACCCGATCCACGTGCACGCGCTCATGGCCAGGCCGCTCGGTTTCCCGACCGCGATCGCGCACGGGATGTACTCGTACGCCAGGACGCTGGCCTCCCTCGGGCCCAGGCTTCCGCGCTCGGGGCTGACGAGCAGCGTGTGGTTCCGCAAGCCCGTGCGCCTGCCCTCGACGGTCCGGCTGCGCACGGCGTTCGAGGACGACTCGACGCTCTCGGTGCTGGAGTCGGCCACCGGCGACGTCGATCACGCGGTCGTGCGCAACACCTGGTGAGGCGTGGCGGCGGCCGGGGCGGCGCGACCTCACTCGTAGAGGACGTACTCCGGCTGCGGCCGCAGCGCGAGGACCTGCTTCGCGGTCATCAGCGGTCCGGACCGGCGGTCCTCGTCGTAGAAGAGCTTGAACCCGGCGTGGACGGTGCGCGGCAACCGAGCCGTGAGCTCTCGGTACGTGCCCCGCTTGAGGTCCGGGTCGCCGATGCCGTCGACCGACTTGACGACGGCGACGCCCCGGTGAGCCCGGATGTCGTTCTCCGACCGGACGATCCGGGGCGCGAGCTGGTGGAAGACGAGCGCCTTGTCCGGAAGGTCGTGCGCGGTGACCACCTGCGACAGGTAGGCGGCGACGGCGTCGATCTCACGGCCCGTCGTGTGGCCGAAGGTGCGCATCGGCACCTCGCGCGGACCCATCGCCCACTCGGGGTCGAGCGCGACCCCGACGTCGGGCTCGGCGAGCCACCGCGCGTAGTGCCGCACCTCGTCGAGGAAGTCGGCGCGGCCGGGTTGGATGCCGAGGAGCAGGATGCCGCGCACCTTGCGGGCCGCCGCGAGGTACCGGGCGATGACGGCGTCGGACGTCCGGGTGCGGTAGAGGTCGTCGGCCCCGGGGTCGGCAGACACCATCGTGCTGATGAGCTCGAGGACGGGCAGGGCCCGGCGACCTGCCGCGAACCGGTCGGCGACGGACGCCGCCTCCTGCGCCCGGGCGTCGAGGTCGCCGATGCCGAGACGTCCGAGGGCGGGGGCCCCCGGATGTCCGACGTAGCCGACGAGGCGGTAGGTCGGGAACAGGGTGCGCCCGCCCCGCGGCAGCTGGTGGGAGGCGACCCCCGGACCGGAGTCCGATGCCGTCGGCCGGGACGTGGCGGGCGAAGAGCTCGGTGCCGGGTCGGACGACGATGCCGGACGGAGCGGGCCCGGGCCGCTGGCCGGCGGCGGGGCGCCGCATCCGGCCGCCAGCGTCGTCGTGGCGACGACCGTGAGCGCGAGGGCCCGACGGGCCGGACGTGGCCACCGCCGGCGCGCTGGGGCGGACCCACGGTCGTGGGGCCGGGGCCTGCCGAGAACCGTGTCGCTGGTCCGCATGGGTCATCGATACCCTTGATCGCGCCGTGACCCAAACGGCGTCCACCCAGGGAACACGAGGCGATCCGGCCGGCGACGGTCGGATCGCGCACGAGAAGGAGCACGCACCGTGTCTGCACAGATCACCGTCACCGTCGCCGGGAGCGAGCGAACGGTCGCGGAGCAGACGACGGCGGGTGACCTCTTCGAGGGCGACCGCTCCGTCGTCGTCGCCCGCGTCAACGGCCAGCTGCGCGACCTCTTCCACGTGCTCGCCGACGGCGACGTCGTCGAGCCGGTCCCGGTCGACAGCGAGGACGGGCTCGCCGTGCTGCGCCACTCCACCGCCCACGTGCTGGCGCAGGCCGTGCAGCAGGTCCGGGCCGACGCCAAGCTCGGCATCGGCCCGCCCATCCGCGACGGGTTCTACTACGACTTCGACGTCGACACCCCGTTCCATCCCGATGACCTCAAGGCCCTCGAGAAGGTCATGCAGAAGATCATCAACGAGGGCCAGACCTTCGCACGCCGGGTCGTCACCGACGCCGACGCCCTCGAGGAGCTCGCGGACGAGCCGTACAAGTGCGAGCTGGTCGGGCTCAAGGGCGGCAACGCCGACGACGCGGCCGAGGGCGCCGGCGTCGAGGTCGGGGGCGGCGAGCTGACGATCTACGACAACATCCGTCGGGACGGCACCCGCGCCTGGGGCGACCTCTGTCGCGGCCCGCACCTGCCCAGCACCAAGGTCATCGGCAACGCCTTCAAGCTGATGCGCTCCGCGGCCGCGTACTGGCGCGGGTCGGAGAAGAACCCGCAGCTGCAGCGCATCTACGGCACGGCCTGGCCGACCAAGGACGACCTCAAGGCCTACCTCGACCGGCTCGCCGAGGCCGAGCGCCGGGACCACCGCCGCATCGGTGCCGAGATGGACCTCTTCTCCTTCCCGGACGAGCTCGGGTCCGGTCTCGTCGTGTTCCACCCGAAGGGCGGCGTCATCAAGCGCGAGATGGAGGACTACGTGCGGCGCCGGCACGTCGAGGAGGGCTTCGCCTACGTCGGAACGCCGCACATCTCCAAGGACGGGCTCTTCCACACCTCGGGGCACCTGCCCTACTACGCCGACACGATGTTCCCGCCGATGGAGCTCGAGGGCGCGAAGTACCAGCTCAAGGCCATGAGCTGTCCCATGCACAACCTCATCTTCAAGTCACGCGGCCGGTCCTACCGCGAGCTGCCGCTGCGCCTGTTCGAGTTCGGCGGCGTCTACCGCTACGAGAAGTCGGGGGTCGTGCACGGCCTGACCCGCGTCCGCGGCCTGACCCAGGACGACTCCCACTCGTACGTCACGCCCGAGCAGGCACCAGCGGAGATCAAGCACCTCCTCGACTTCTGCCTGGGACTCTTCCGCGACTTCGGCCTCGACGACTTCTACCTCGAGCTGTCGACCCGCGACACCGAGGGCGAGAAGTCGGCCAAGTTCATCGGCAGCGACGAGCAGTGGGAGGAGGCGACTGCCGTCCTCGAGCGGGTGGCCAGCGAGTCCGGGCTCGAGCTCGTGGCGGACCCGGGCGGTGCCGCGTTCTACGGCCCGAAGATCTCCGTGCAGGCCCGCGACGCCATCGGCCGCACCTGGCAGATGTCGACGATCCAGTACGACTTCAACCAGCCCGCGCGCTTCGGCCTCGAGTACCAGGCGGCCGACGGGTCGCGCCAGCAGCCGGTGATGATCCACTCGGCCAAGTTCGGCTCGATCGAGCGGTTCCTCGGCGTCCTCGTCGAGCACTACGCCGGCGCGTTCCCCGTGTGGCTCGCGCCCGTGCAGGTGCTCGGCGTACCGGTGGCCGAGGACTACGCCGACTACCTCGGCGAGGTACTGGACCGCATGCGCCGCAAGGGAGTCCGCGTCGAGCTCGACGCCAGCGACGACCGCTTCCCCAAGAAGATCCGCAACGCGAGCAAGTCGAAGGTCCCGTTCACGCTCATCGCCGGCGAGGAGGACCGGGCCGCCGGAGCCGTGTCCTTCCGCTACCGCGACGGGTCCCAGAAGAACGGGGTGCCGGTGGACGACGCGATCGCCGAGGTGCTGGCCGCGATCGAGAGCCGCGCCCAGGTCTGACCGCGACGGGATGCGCTGAGCCGCGGACCACTGTCCTGTCCGATGTCGTGTCGACTTCGGACAGGGCAGTGGTCACGGGTTGCCACACGGGACGCACGACACGAGTCTCGGGCGAGACACCGCCGTCGCCCCGTGAAGGAACGCTCTCATGCGCATCGTGCTCAGATCGCTCGGCACCGTCGTCCTCGCCGCCATGGTCCTCGGACCGGTGCTGCCCTCGGGCGCACCGCCGACGGCGGCGGCAGCTGCGGCGGCCGGCCAGACCCTCGTCGGGTCCGTCAACCCGTTCATCGGCACGCAGGACAACGGGAACACGTTCCCCGGCGCCAGTGCGCCGTTCGGCATGGTCCAGGTCAGCCCGGACACCGGGGGAGAGGGCGGCTACGACTACTCGCAGACGTCGATCTACGGCTTCAGCCAGACGCACCTGTCCGGCGTCGGGTGCCCGGTCGTCGGCGAGCTGCCCGTCATGCCCACGACAGGCGCGATCACGACCGTCGACGCCGCGCGCTACGCGTCCGCGTACTCCCACGCCGACGAGGAGGCGAGCCCCGGCTACTACCGCGTCGGGCTGCCGACCTATGGCGTGCAGGCCGAGCTGACGGCGACCGACAGGACCGGCTGGCAGCGGTTCACCTTCCCATCCGGCAAGGCCGCCAACGTCCTGCTCAACACCGGCAAGGCCAACATGCGCGTCTTCGACTCCGAGGTGCACGTCGTGGGCGACCGCGTCGTCGAGGGCCGCATCCACGACGGCAACTTCTGCGCCGGCAAGGACGAGCACACGGTGTGGTTCCGCGCCGAGTTCGACCGGCCGTTCTCGTCGTTCGGCACGTGGAGCGGCTCGACGCTGACGATCGGTCGCCGCGACACGTCCACCACGGGCGGCGGCAACGGCGCCGCGGTCACCTTCCCGACCGGCACGACGTCGGTGACGATGAAGGTGGGCCTCAGCTACACCGGCCCCGAGGGCGCCCGCGCCAACCTCTCGAAGGAGACCGGCGACGGGTTCGACTTCGACGCGACGCGCGCCGCCCTCACCCAGCGGTGGGAGCACCAGCTCGAGCACGCCCGGGTCACAGGCGGATCCGACGAACGGCGCACGGCCTACTACACGGCGCTCTACCACTCGCTCATGCACCCGAACCTGGCCTCCGACGTCGATGGGACGTACCACGGCTGGGACGGCAGGACGCACGTCGCCGACGGCTACACCCCTCGCCAGAACTTCTCGCTGTGGGACACCTACCGGCCACAGAACCAGCTGCTCGAGGTGCTCGCGCCTGACGTCGCCCGTGACTCCTACCTGTCGCTGCTGGCCATCGGCCGCGAGGGTGGCTGGCTGCCGCGCTGGGCCCTCGTCAACAGCGAGACGAACATCATGACCGGTGACCCGGTGACGCCGTTCCTCGTCGAGGGCTGGAGCAAGGGCTTTCTCGCCGGGTACGAGGAGCAGGCGTACGCCCTGCTCAGGCAGAACGCGACCGGGCGGCCGCCGGCCGACAGCCAGTACAACGGACGCTCCGGGCAGCACTGGTACGACAAGCTTGGCTACATCCCGTTCGGCCTGCGCGTCGGCACCGACTGCGTGTCGCACGGCGGCGACAACGACTGCGCCCACCCGGCGTCGGCCACCATGGAGTACGCCGCGGCCGACGCGTCGCTCGCCATCATGGCCAAGGCCCTCGGGCACGCGGCGGACGCGTCGATGCTCACCGAGCGCAGCGGCTGGTACAAGAACCTCTGGGACGCCGGCACGCAGACCTTCCGCCCGCGGATGAGCGACGGCACCTGGCTCGACCCGTACGACCCGGTCGAGGCCTCGCACGCCTTCCACGAGGGCGGCTCCTACCAGTACCAGTGGCTCGCCCCGCAGGACCCCGCCGGCCTGGTGGAGCTGATGGGCGGACGCGCAGCCACGGAGAAGCGCCTCGACGACTTCTTCGCCTACGACAAGCTGCTCACCGACCCGGCCGGCACCGCCCGCACCGACTGGATCGAGGCGACGTACGCCTACTACAGCAAGCCGACGTACAACCCGAACAACGAGCCCGACCTGCTCGCGCCGTACGTCTACGCGTGGGTCCAGCAGCCGGCGAAGATCGCAACGGTGGCCCGTGCCGCGTTCACGCTCTTCACCGACGGAGCCGACGGCATGACCGGCAACGACGACCTCGGCACGATGAGCGCCTGGTACGTCTTCTCGTCCTGGGGGCTCTACCCGACGATGAGCGGGGCCGACTACTTCGTCGTCAGCTCGCCGCAGTTCGAGCGCGTCGACATCGACGTCGCCTCTCCGGCGACGGTGGGTACCGGTCAGGGCGACCGCCTCACCATCACGGCGCCCGGCGTCTCCGACGCCGACCGCTACGTCCAGACCCTCACGGTCAACGGGACGAAGAGCACGAAGAGCTGGGTCGGCTGGGACGCCCTGCGCCGCGGCGGCACCATCGCCCACACGGTCGGCACGACGCCGAGCCGGTGGGGCACCACGCCCGCGGACGTGCCGCCCTCGGCCGTGCAGGCCGGACGCGACCCGCGCCTGTCGCTGTCGATGACGGCGCTCCCGAACCCGGTCGTCGTGCCCACCGGCGCCCGGCAGGCCCGCCTCTCGGTCGACCTCGTCGGACAGGCGCCAAAGAGCCTGCCCGTGCACGTCGACGTCGCGACGCCCCAGGGCTGGTCGGCCGCGGTCGGCGGCAGCGGTGACGCTGCCGCCGTGCTGCACAGCGACGGCGTCCCGGCCAGCGCGTCGGTGCCCGTGACGGTGACGCTGCCCGCCGGCCTCGGCGTCGGGACCCACGAGGTCCGGGTCACCGCCTCGGCGCCGGGCGTCGACCCGGTGACGAAGGTCGTCACGGTGCAGCTGCAGGAGGCTCTCGAGTGCGTGCCCGGTGCCGCCGGCTGCGCCGTCGACCTCGGGCAGGCCCGCAACCACGACGGCACGGCGACGGTGTCCGCGCCGAGCGAGGGCAACTTCGACGGCAGCGGCTGGAGCTACGACGCCGCCCTGCTGCCGACGGGTGCCACGTGGGACTGGAACGGCGTCACGTACGCCGCGCCGGTGACCTCGGGCACGACGCCGAACTTCGTCGAGGCCCGGGGACAGACGATCCTCGTGCCCGCGGCGAGCCGGAGCGCGGTCCACGTCGTCGGGGCGACGCACAACGGCGACGTCTCGACCGCTCTGCGCCTCGCCTACACCGACGGCACGGTGCAGTCGGTGCCCATCTCCCTCACCGACTGGGCTGCCGGCAGTGGGCACAACGGCAACCAGGTCGCCATCGCGATGGACCACCGGATCAAGGGGGGCTCAGGCGTCGACGGGCCGCCGGTGCAGCTCTTCGGCGCGACGGTGGCCGCCGACCCGAGCAGGCAGCTGCAGTCGGTCACGCTGCCGGGCGACGACCGCTTCGAGGTCTACGCCGTCACGCTCGGCTGACGTCGACCGCTCGCGGGTCCGGCGCCGTCGCGCGCCGGGCCCGCGCACAGCCGGACCTGGTCGCCTCGACTCCTTGCGCGGCTCCGGCTCGTGGCCGAGACTGTTCGCACCTCGGCCCCGCGGCTCTCACACCCGCGGGGCTGATCTGCGTCGGTCCTGCGCTCGAACCGGCGTCCGTCGGGCATCGGACCGGACGAGGCGTGTCGATTTCTGCCTGCCCGACCGAGACGATTCAATGGTCGCAGGCCCTGCGGTGTGTGAGACCGCAGGGCCGCTGACGTCCGGCAACCCCGCAGTCCTAGGATCGACATCCATGACGGAGCAGGGGAGCGCGCCCGAGCCGGCCGAGGACTTCGCCCGCGTCGACGACGGCTTCGAACGGCTGTGGACCCCGCACCGGATGGCCTACATCCTGGGCGACCGGCCGACCGACGAGGCCGGCACCGACTGCCCCTTCTGCGCGGCGCCGGGCAAGCCCGACGCCGAGGGCCTCGTCGTGCACCGCGGCCGGAGCTGCTACGTCGTCATGAACCTCTTTCCCTACAACCCCGGCCACGTCCTCGTCTGCCCGTACCGGCACGTCTCCCTCTACGTCGACCTCACCGACGAGGAGACGCACGAGTTCACGGCGCTGACCAAGCAGGCCGTGCGCGCGCTCGAGGCCGCGTCGGGCCCGCACGGGTTCAACCTCGGCATGAACCAGGGTGCGGTGGCCGGGGCCGGGGTCGCGGCGCACCTGCACCAGCACGTCGTCCCGCGGTGGAGCGGCGACTCGAACTTCCTGCCGATCGTGGCCCAGACCAAGGCGCTGCCCGTGCTGCTCGAGGAGACGCGCGCGCGCCTCGTCGCCGCCTGGCCCGAGGGCTGAGCGGCGGTCAGTACGCTGTCACCACCATGCTCAACAGACTCCTGCGCGCGTCGCTGACCAAGGTCCTCGGTCCGATCGCCCACCTGTTCCTCCGGCTCGGCATCAGCCCGGACGTCGTCACGATCGTCGGAACGGTCGGGGTCTGCGTGGGAGCCCTCGCGTTCTTCCCGCGTGGACAGATCTGGGTGGGCGTGCTCCTCATCACCGCGTTCGTCTTCTCCGACACCGTCGACGGCATCATGGCGCGGGCGTCCGGCCGGTCGAGCAAGTGGGGGGCCTACCTCGACTCGACGCTGGACCGCGTCGGGGACGCCGCGATCTTCGGCGGCCTCGTCCTCTACTACGCCGGCCCCGGCGACAACCGGCTGATGGCCGGCCTCGCACTCGCCTGCCTCATCCTCGGCAGCGTCGTCTCGTACGCCAAGGCCAGGGCAGAGGGCCTCGGCTACACGGCCGACGTCGGCATCGCCGAGCGGGCCGACCGGCTCGTCGCCGTTCTCGTCGCCGCCTTCTTCGCCGACTTGCTCGACTCGACGCTGCTGCTCGGGGTGGTCCTCGCCCTGCTCGCGGTCGCCAGCTTCGTCACGGTGCTGCAGCGGATGGTCACGGTCCGACGCCAGGCGCTCGCGGCGGGGGAGGCACGCAGTTGAGCGGGCTCGTCCGGCGGGCCACCGACTCGCTCAGCGTCCTCGGCTTCTCGCTCGGCTGGTCGGCCGTGCGCGGGCTGCCGGAACGCGCCGCGTACGGGCTGTTCGACCGCGTCGCGGACATCGCGGTGCGCCGTGGCGGCTCGGGCATCGACCGGCTGCGGACCAACTACCGCCGGGTGCGGCCGGAGCTGTCCGAGGCCGAGCTGGACGAGCTCGTGCACGCGGGCATGCGCTCCTACATGCGCTACTACTGCGAGGCCTTCCGCC
>NZ_JBNDHY010000136.1:0-11449 GCF_056755315.1 Monashia sp. HAY1-2A | reverse complement strand
CCCCCCCCCCCCCCCCCCCCCTCTCTCCAAACAACACGCCGCCCCCCCAGATTACTACGCGTCTCGTGGGCTCGGAGATGTGTATAAGAGACAGCCCCTCGCCGGCAACACACCGAGCAGCTGCCAACGCCCCCAGGAATACCTGAAGGGCGTTGGCAGCTGCTCGGTGTGTTGCCGGCGAGGGGCGGGCTCTGGGGGTCAGTGGCCGGCTGCGGCCACCGGGGCCACCTCCGCGTCACCCTTCTGGCCGCCCGGCTGCCCCGGCTTGGGCCCGAGGTCGACGTGCGGCAGGAAGAACGTCGCGATGACGGCGAGCACCATGACGGCCGCCGCCGCGAGGAACACGACCGACATCGAGTCGGCGAACCCGACGAGGAACGGCCGGGCCAGGCGCGGGTCCAGGTGCTGGATGAACGAGCTGTCCTGCAGCGCGGCACCGCCCGCCCCGAAACCGGCACCGGACTGCTGGGCGGCGTGCAGCTGCTCGACGAACTGCTTGTTGACCGCAGGGTCGCCGCCGGTGGGGTTGCGCAGCGCCGCCTGGAACGTCGGCGTCGGCGCGATCCGCCCGAACGCCTCGCCGATCTTCGTGCCGGCCTGGGCGAAGAGGATGGACAGGAAGACGGCGGTGCCGAGCGTGCCACCGATCTGCCGGGTGAAGGTCGCGGACGACGTGGCCACCCCCATGTCGCGGCGGTCCACGGCGTTCTGGATCGCCAGGGTCAGCGGCTGGAAGTTGAAGCCGAGGCCCAGGCCGAAGAAGAACATCCCGACCATGACCATCCACAGCGCGGTGTCGGCGGTGACGTAGTGGAACCCGAGGAGCGCCAGGACGAGCAGGATGGCTCCGATGATCGGGAAGTGGCGGTAGCGGCCGGTGCGGGAGATGAGCTGGCCGGAGATCACCGAGCCGCTCATGATGCCGAGCGTCATCGGCAGCAGCATCAGGCCGGCCTGCGTCGGACTCGCGCCCTGGACGATCTGGAGGTAGAGCGGCAGGGAGGCGAGCCCACCGAACATGCCCATGCCGATGAAGACCGACGCGATCGAGCCGGCGCCCACGGTGCGGTTGCGGAAGAGGCGCAGCGGCAGCAGTGCCTCCTCACCCATGGCCCGCTCGACGAGGAAGAACGCGACGAGCCCGACGAGGCCGATGCCGTAGCAGAGGACGGACGTGCCCGATCCCCAGCCCCACTCGCGGCCCTGCTCGGCGACGATGAGGAGCGGGACGAGCGCGACGGCGAGCGTCACGGCGCCCCAGTAGTCGATGCGGTGGTCGAGGCGGTGGTGGCGCAGGTGCAGGGTGCGGGTCACGACGATGAGCGCGGCCACGGCGATCGGGACGTTGACGAGGAAGACCCACCGCCACCCGGTGACGCCGAGGAGGGTGTCCTGACCGGCGAAGAAGCCGCCGATGACGGGGCCGAGCACGCTCGAGGTGCCGAACACGGCCAGGAAGTACCCCTGGTACTTGGCGCGCTCGCGCGGCGGCACGATGTCACCGATGATCGCCAGGGACAGGGAGAACAGGCCACCGGCGCCGATGCCCTGGACGGCGCGGAAGGCGGCGAGCGACGGGATCGACCACGCCAGCGTGCAGAGCATCGAGCCGATCGTGAAGATCGAGATGGCGAAGAGGAAGAACTTCTTGCGCCCATAGATGTCGGACAGCTTGCCGTAGAGCGGCGTCGCGATCGTCGAGGTGATGAGGTACGCGGTGGTGACCCAGGCCTGGCCGGCGAGGTCCTTGAGGTCGTCGGCGATGACCCGCATGGCGCTCGCGACGATCGTCTGGTCGAGCGCGGCGAGGAACATCCCCATCATCAGGCCGACGAGGATCGTCACGATCTCACGGTGCGCCAGCGGCGGGTGCTCGGTGGCCCGCACCGGGCTGTTCGCCGCTCCCGACGGACCCGTGGTGGTGTCGGACATGTCAGTCCTTCCTGTTGTGTCGGTCGGCCGGGCCGTCCGATGACGTGGTGGCGGCGAAGGGCATGGGCGGAACGGCCGCGCCCCGGGCACGCAGGTTGGTGTCGAGCGCGTCGGCGAGCTCGTGCAGGTCGGTGACGAAGGTGGCGACGCGGGCCCCGTCCCAGGCCTGCAGGAGTCCCTGGAACCAGGAGGACCTGCTCTCGAGGATGTGGTCCAGGACGGTGCGTCCCTCGTCGGTCATCGACACGACGAGCGCCCGACCGTCGTTCGGGTCGGCCGTCTTGGCCAGCAGGCCGGTCGTGACGAGCGCGCTCACCTGGCGGCTCACGGTCGACACGTCGTTGTGCAGCATCGTGGCGAGGTCGGAGATCCGAACGGGGTCGGAGGACCGGGCGACGACGAACAGCACGGGGTAGACGGACGCGTCGACGCCGTCGTGGAGGCGCGGCGCGGTGTGCTTGGCCGCGACGAGCAGCTTCTGCACGCGGAGCAACGCCATGAAGACGGCGTTCGCGTCCTCCCTGCCGACGGTCACGACGGTCGCCCCGAATTGCTTGTTTGCACCAAGCAAGTATTGGACCGCGCGCTCCCGCTGTCAAACGCCGGAGCGGCGGGCGAGGACGCGGGGTCACCGGGAGTGGCGGGGCGGGTGGCCGGTCGGGTGCCCGGCCGCGATCCGCATGTGGTTGTCTGTGCATGCGCCTCGGGGGAGATGCCAAGATGTCTGCGCCGTCGCCGTGTTCGAAAGGGAGCACGGTGCGACGGATCCCGACCCCTCAGGAAGTGCCATGCCCGCCGACGACCTCGCCGACGTTCCCGTCGACCCACCGACTCCGGGCGCGTCCGCGAGCGACCTGCCCGTGCCCGATGCCTCCGTCACGGCCACGACGGCGCAGGACGCGACGATCCAGGACGCGTTCCACGGGCTCTCGGCACTCATCTACTCGGGGGCCGACGCCGGCTCGATCCACCACGCCCTCGTCCACGCGGCCGTGCGTCTGGTCGACGGCTGTGACCGGGCCTCGCTGCTCATGCGCTCGCACGACCGCTACCTGACGGCGGCCTCGACCGACGACATCGCCCGACGGATCGACCAGATCGAGCTCGAGCTCGGCGAGGGCCCGTGCGTCGACGCCATCCTCGACGAGGCCTACCAGCACGACCCCGACCTCACGAACGCGACGACGCCCTGGCCCCGCTTCACCGAGCGGATCGTCGCCGAGACGCCGGTGCGCTCGGCCATCGGGTACCGGCTGCTCCTCGAGGGCGACAAGGTCGGCGCGCTCAACCTCTTCTCCGACACCCCGGGCGGCCTGACCCGCGCGTCGGCGGACGTCGGTGCCGTCATCGCCTCGTTCGCGTCGGTGGCGCTCATGGCCATCCGGGCGCGGGAGGAGGCCGCGACCCTGCGTCAGGGCCTGCACAGCAACCGCGAGATCGGCAAGGCCGTCGGCCTGCTCATGGCGGCCCACCACATCAGCGGCGACGCCGCGTTCGAGCTGCTGCGCCGGACGTCCCAGGAGCTCAACATGAAGCTCGCGCACGTCGCGACGCAGGTCATCCAGGGCCAGGAGTCGCAGTTCCCGGTGCCGCCGAAGAGCTGACCCCCGACGGGCCGGGGCGCCGAGCGCCACGCACCGGTCGACGCGTCCGCACGAACCGGACGCGTCGACCGTGGTGGGCGACGGGCGGGACCGTTGGGTCGGCGCCCGCGCACTGGGTGCCGAGGCAGGAGGGCGCGAACTCCACGCCCGGACGCCTCCGCCCCCCTGCTCTCAGGCGCTCGCGACGCCTTCGGCGTCGAGCTGGCGGCGCAGGGACTCCAGGATCCGGCGCAGCAGGCGGCTGACCTGCATGGCAGACAGGCCCATCGACTCGGCGATCTCGGCCTGGGTCATGTCGTCGACGAAGCGGCGCTCGATGATCTCCTGCTCGCGGGCGGGCAGCCGCAGGATGGCCGACCGGACGACGATCGAGTCGTCGAGGGCCGGGTCGTCGCCGAGGTCGCCGCGGGCGTCGAGGAGGTCGAGGACCGGCCGCCCGCCCTCGCTCGTCGTCACGTCGAGCGAGGCGGGCCGCAGGTTCGACGCCGCGACCTGGGCCTCCTTGACCGACTCGACGGGAATGGCGAGCTCCTCGGCGAGCTCGTCGGGGTCGGGGTCGTGGCCGAGGACCTGCTCGAGACGCGAGCGGGTGTCGGTGACGAGCTGGCGACGCTCCTGCAGCTCGCGCGGCGGCCGGACGAGCCAGCCGTAGTCGCGGAAGTAGCGACGCAGCTCGCCGGTGATGGTGGGCGTGGCGTAGGCACCGAACTCGGTGGTCTTGTCGAGGTCGAAGCGCTGCACCGCCTTGAGCAGGGCGAGGAACGCGACCTGCTCGAGGTCCTCGCGGTCCAGACCCTTGCCCGAGTAGCGGTGGGCGAGCGACCGGGCGAGGGGCATGTGCAGCCTCGTGACGGCCTCGAGCGCCTCGTTGCGCTCGGACTCGGAGTCCGAGGTGCGGAAGGTGGTGATCAGCTCTCGCGTACGTGCGTCCTTGCGCGGACCAACCGTGATGTCGGTCATGGCAATCCTCCATGGGAAGTCCCCGAAGCGGCGCTGGCTTGACCGGCTGCCTCGACGTTAAGCCCTTGTCCAACGTTTGGCAAGGGCGGGTCGGGTGGTCGGCTGCGGTCCGGCGGCGGACGGAGGGTCCCCTCGGGAGCTGGCATCGCGACGGATCATGCACTGCGAGAACGCAGCCCGACGTTCGAGCGACGGTCGGAGACCCCTCGGAGGACGTCCGGACGCTGCCCGGGTTCGGCGTCGCTTTCCCCGGGGCACCACCCCCGCGCGAGGTCCCTGTCCAACGTTGGGCACGGGTCGAGCGTTTGCCACCCTGGCGGCCCCGGGGTGGGTCAGTGCGTCAGGACGAGCGCCTGGAGGACGCGGCGCGCGATGGCCTCGTCGCCGTGGACCGAGAAGCGCAGGTCGTCGACCTCACGGCGCCCGGCGGCGCGCCGGGTCAGGGCGTCGGTCGTCAGCTGGATCGACGTGACGTCGAGCTGCTCCTCCCCCTCGGCGCGGTGCTGGCCGCTGAAGAGCGCCTCGCCGAAGGGCCGCCCGTCCTCGCCCGTGCACACGCGGACCCCACCGCGGGCCTGCACCGGTCCGGTGACGTCGAGGACGACGGCGTGCCCCGGCTCGATGTCGGCCACCCGCGCCACCACGCGGGGCAGGGCGTCGAGGATCTCCTCGGTGAAGACGGCGGCGGCGGGGGAGTCGAGGTTGCCGGGGCGGTCGAGGGCGGCGCGGATGTCCTGCTCGTGGCACCACATGTCGACGATCCGCCGCCGCAGCTGCAGGCCGAACGTGGCCTCGGGGCCGAAGAACCCGCCGATGACGGTGTCGAGCTCGGCTCCGGAGGCGCGCAGCGCCGCCATCCGCCCGGGGTGGAACTCCGCCAGCTCGGCGACGACGTCACGCCCCGAGATGGCACGCCGGCTCTCGACGTCCTGCTCGACGACGCGGCCGAGGTCGTTGCGGATGTGCGGGTAGTCCGGTACGTCGACCCGCGAACGGCGCACGCCGGCGAAGGCCTTCTCGGCGCCCACGACGTGCGAGAACTGGTCCTTGACCGTCCAGCCGGGGCACTCGGTGTCGCGCTCGAAGTCCTCGTCGCGGCACGCGTACCCGAGATCGATGATCGACAGCACGGTCTGGTCGAACGCGTCGAGCAGGCCGTCGCGGTCGACAGGGGCGGCCGGGTGGATGGGCATGTCACCACACTACTTACCCTTGGAGCATGTCCGCCGTGCACCGAGAGCCGCCCGACCCCGCCCCCGCGGACCGGCTCTCGCGCCCCGCGTGGGCCGTCGCCGGCGCGCTCGTCGTCGGCCTGCTGGCGTCCGTCCTCGCGGCCCGCTCGACCGGCGCCGCGGCGCCGCTGCCGGGGGGTCTCGTCGATGCCGGCGCCGGGGTCCGGTGGGCCCTTCCGCTCGTCCGCGTCGTCCACGACGTCGCCGCCGCGTTGACACTGGGTGCCCTGCTCCTCGGCGCGACGATGGTTCCCGGCCGCACCTCCGCGGCTAGCGCGGCGCCCGACGAGCCGCGTCGCGCCGACGCCCTGCGCATCGCCGTGCCCGCGGCCTTCGTGTGGGCCGCCGCCGGCGTCGCCGGAGTGGTCCTCGGCCTCGCCGATGCCGCCGGTGTGCCGCTGTCCGACCCGGCCTTCGGCGGCCTGCTGCCCGAGGTGTGGTCGATCGAGTCGCTGCGCGTCGGCGTCATCAGCGCCTGCTGCGCCTTCCTCGTCGCCTCGGTCGCGGCCGTCGCCCGTTCGCGCGCCGTGACACTGGCCCTCGCCGCCGTGTCCACGTTCGGGGTCCTCGTCCTCGGCCTGGCCGGTCACGCGGGCGGGTCGGCCGACCACGAGACCGCGGTCAACTCCATCGCCGCGCACCTGCTGAGCGCGGCCGTCTGGGTCGGTGGCCTCCTCGCGCTGCTCGTCCTCTGGCACTCGCTCGGCGACGCCGTCGGCATCGTCGCCCGGCGGTACTCCACCGTCGCGCTGTGGTGCTTCGTGACCCTCGGGGTGTCCGGCGTGATGAACGCGACGGTGCGCCTCGGCTCCCTGTCCGACATCGCGACGCCGTACGGCGTCCTCCTCGTCGTCAAGACCGTCGCGTTCGTCGTCCTCGGCGCCGCCGGGGCCTGGCACCGGCGCGTGACGCTCGACCGCCTCGACGCCGCCGTGGCGGGCGCGTCGGGGGGGCTGCCGCGCGGGCGGCTCTTCGTGCGCCTGGCGGTGGGTGAGTCGCTCGTCATGGGCCTGGCGTTCGGCGTCGCCACGGCCCTGGCGCGCAGCCAGCCGCCGGTGCCCGAGACCGAGCCGAACCCCAGCATGGCCCTCGTCCTCACCGGGTTCCCGCCCCCGCCCGCGCCGACCGCGCTGTCGTGGGTCACGGCGTGGCGGGTCGAGTGGCTCTTCCTCGCCACCGCGCTGCTCGCCCTGGGGCTGTACGTGGCCGGCGTCGTGCGGCTGCGCCGTCGCGGTGACCGGTGGCCGGTGCTGCGCGTCGTGGCGTGGGTCGCCGGCTGGGCCCTGTTCGCCTACGCCACCAACGGCGTGCTCGGCATCTACGGCCGCGTCTCGTTCTCGTGGCACATGACGCTGCACATGATCGAGGCGATGGTCGTGCCGATCTTCCTCGTGCTCGGGGCCCCCGTGACCTTGGCGCTGCGCAGCCTGCGGCCGCGCCGCGACGGCACCCTCGGCCCGCGCGAGCTCGTCCTCGGCCTCGTGCACTCGCCGGTCCTCAAGGTCGTCGGCAACCCCGTCTTCGCGGCGGCCTTCTTCTTCTTCAGCCTCGTCGTCTTCTACTGGACCGGCCTGTTCGAGCTGGCGCTGACGACCCACACGGGGCACCTGCTCATGACCGCCCACTTCGTGCTCGCCGGGTACCTCTTCGCGTGGGTTCTCATCGGCATCGACCCGGGGCCGAAGCGGTGGAGCCCCGCCCTGCGGCTCATCGTCCTCTTCGCGACGATCGCGGCGCACGCCTTCTTCGGTGTCGCCATGATCACCGGCACGACCCTGCTCGGCGCGGACTTCTTCACGACGATCCGCCTCCCGTGGGTGCCCGACCCGCTCGCGGACCAGCGCTTCGGCGGCGGCGTCGCCTGGGCCATCGGCGAGCTGCCCAGCCTCGTGCTCGCCCTCGTCGTTGCGGCCCAGTGGTTCCGGTCCGACAAGGCGGAGTCCACGCGTCGCGACCGACGGGCCGACCGGGACGGCGACGCCGAGCTGGCCGCGTACAACGAGCGGCTCGCCGAGCTGGCCCGCCGCGACGAGCACACGCCGCGCTGAGCGGGCGTCGAGGACACCCGTCCGGTCGGCTCGGACCGGCGGCGGCCCCACGCGTCGCGTCCTGGGACACCGGTCTCTACTACGTCATGTAGTATGAGGTGGGAAGGAGTGGAGATGGCCCGAGTTCCCGTGCCGCAGTGCCCGATTCGCCTCGGCGAGCCGTGCACGCTCTGCGTCCCCGGCGCCACGGGCCCGCAGGACTGCGGGCTGGTGTGGCTGGTGCAGGACGACCCCGAGCTGCGCGAGGACCTCGCCCGCCGACGGTCCGGTCTCGCGGTGGCGCGCCGGGCCGAGCGGGTGCGCGCCCGGGGCAGCGGAGGGGCCACGCCCCGGACCGACGTGTGAGAGTGGACCCATGAAGGTCGCCCTCATCCAGCTCGCCTACGGTGACGACGAGTCCGTCGCCGACCGCACCGCGCGCGTCACGCGTCTCGTCCGCGAGCAGGAGGGCCACGACCTCGTCGTGCTGCCCGAGCTCTGGCCGGCCGGCGGCTTCGACTACCGGCACTGGGACGAGCGGGCCGAGGCGGTCGACGGCCCCGTCGCGACCGCCCTCGCGGACGCCGCCCGCGACGCCGGCGTGACCCTGCACGGCGGGTCGATCGTCGAACGCGGCCAGCCCCTCGCAGAGGGGGACCACGGGGTCTGGAACACGAGCCTCGTCTTCTCGCCGCACGGCGAGCTCGTCGCGGCGTACCGCAAGGTCCACCGGTTCGGCTTCGGTGACGGCGAGCCGCGGCTCATGGATGCCGGCGCCGACCTCGTCGTCGTCCCCGTCCCCGTCGCGGGTGGCGAGGAGGTGCCGGTCGGCCTGTCCACGTGCTACGACCTGCGCTTTCCCGAGCTGTACCGTCGCCTCGTCGGTGACGGTGCGCTCGCGTTCGTCGTGCCCGCCGCCTGGCCGATGCGACGCGTCGACCACTGGACGCTGCTCGGGCGGGCCCGCGCCGTCGAGGACCAGTGCGCCGTGCTCCAGTGCAACACCGCAGGGACCCATGCCGGTCACGAGATGGGGGGTCGCTCGCAGGCCGTCGACGCCACCGGCCGGGTCCTCGCCGAGGCCGGTGCGGGCGAGGAGGTCCTCAGCGTCGAGGTCGACATCGACGCCGTGCGGCAGTGGCGGGAGGACTTCCCGGTCCTCGCCGACCGCCGCCTCTGACCCGACGCGGCGCACGTGGGCGTGCACGTTGGCCGCAGGCAGCCGCGCTTGCTCCAGGAGTGGGCCGTGCAGCGCGCACTCCTGACGGAACACCGCACTCGTGGCCCGTTCCCGGACCGCCCGGGGAAGGCCGACCGGCCCGACGTATCGTCGCTGGGGTGAGCACCGTCCCCACCTCCTCCGCCTCTCCTCGAGCCCGCGTCAAGGTCCGCGCCCCGGAGCTCGTCGGTCGCGGCTGGCTCAACACCGGCGGGCGGAGCCTGTCCCTGGGCGACCTCCGCGGGCGGGTCGTCGTCCTCGACTTCTGGACCTTCTGCTGCGTCAACTGCCTCCACGTCCTCGACGAGCTGCGTCCGGTCGAGGAGCAGTACCCGGACGCCCTGACGATCGTCGGGGTCCACTCGCCGAAGTTCGAGCACGAGGCCGACCCGGACGCGCTCGCCGCCGCCGTCGAGCGGTACGCCGTGCACCACCCCGTCCTCGATGATCCCGAGCTGACGACGTGGGACGCCTACACGGCGCGGGCCTGGCCGACGCTCGTCGTCATCGACCCGGAGGGCTTCGTCGTCGCCTCGATGTCGGGGGAGGGCCACGGCCCGGGGCTGGCGGCCCTCGTCGGTGAGCTCGTCGAGGAGCATCGCGCCAAGGGCACGCTCCAGCCCGGTGACGACCCGTACGTGGCCCCGCCGCCGCCCGACACCGCGCTGCGCTTCCCCGGCAAGGCGGTCGCGCTGGCGGACGGTTCCTTCGTCGTGTCCGACACCGCCGGCCACGCCGTCGTGCACCTCGAGCCGGACCTCGAGACCGAGCGGGCCCGCTGGGGTGGCCCCGGTGTGCTGGCCGAGCCGCAGGGTGTCCTGCTCGCCACTCCCGAGGTCCGCGACCGCCTCGGGGTCGACCTTCTTGTCGCCGACTCGGTAGGCCACGCGCTCAAGGGGATCCGCGTCGCGGACGGCGCGGTCGTCACCCTCGCCGGCACCGGCCACCAGCTGCGCGAGCGCACCGGCGGCGGCCCCGCCCTCGGGCAGGCACTGTCGACCCCGTGGGACCTCGCGTGGTTCGAGGGACGCGTCGTCATCGCGATGGCCGGCACGCACCAGCTGTGGGCGTGGACCCCCGGCCACACCGTGGAGGAGGGCACCGTCGAGGTGCTCGGCGGCACGTCGAACGAGGGTCTCGTCGACGGGCCCGCGCCCGAGGCCTGGTTCGCCCAGCCCTCCGGCCTCGCCACGTCCGCCGACGGGGCGCGGCTCTGGGTCGCCGACTCCGAGACGTCGGCCCTGCGCTCGGTGGCGCGTGCCGCGGACGGGCCCCTGGCCGTAGAGACGCACGTCGGAACGGGGCTGTTCGACTTCGGGCACCGCGACGGCGACGCCTCCGAGGCGCTGCTGCAGCACCCCCTGGGAGTCACCGAGCTGCCCGACGGCTCGGTCGCCGTCAGCGACACCTACAACGGTGCGGTCCGCCGCTTCGACCCGGCGACGCGTCAGGTGTCGACGCTCACCCAGGGCCTCGCCGAGCCGAGTGACGCCGTCGTCGAGGTCGACCCCGACACCGGCGAGACGCGTCTGGTCGTCGTGGAGTCGGCGGCGCACCGGCTCGTCCGCGTGCCGCTTCCGGCGGAGGCGCAGCAGGTGCAGGGCCCGGCGCACCGCACGCAGCGCCCGTCGATCGCACTGCCCGCGGGCGAGGTGCACCTCGAGGTGAGCTTCGTGCCACCCACGGGGCAGAAGCTCGACCTCCGGTGGGGCGACCCGACGCGTCTGGACGTGTCCGCGACCCCGGACGCGCTCCTCGTCGAGGGTGCCGGCCGGACGCCGGGACTGACCCGCACCCTCGTGCTCCGGGACGGCGTCGGGTCCGGCACGCTCCACGTGTCGGTCCAGGCCGCCGCATGTGACGGGGACCCCGACACCGGCGAGGTGCCCGAGCACGCTGCCTGCCACCTGTTCCAGCAGGACTGGGGCATTCCGGTGGTGTTCGATGCGAACGCACCTGCCAGACTGGACCTCGACCTTCGCGGGGTGTAGCCCATCTGTGGGGAGGGCCGGCGACCGACAGCTGGACTCCCCCGGTCCGGAGACACGTTCCACTGCGACGCGTGAGTCGCCCTACGAGACAAGGGGTTCCGTGCCCACATCGTCCTCAGGCGGGTTCTTCAGGTCGCTCATCGCGACTCTGCTCGGGCTGCTCGCCGTCGTGCTGCTGCCGGTCGCGCTCGTCGCCTTCTGGGCCTCCACGACGCTCACCGACACCGACGCCTTCGCCCGCGAGCTCGGGCCCGTCGTCACCCAGCCCAAGGTGCAGGAGACCCTCGCGGACACCCTGACGACGGGAGTGCTCGACGCCATCGAGCTGCAACCGGTGGCCGAGCGCGCTCTGGAGCCGGTCATCCGGAGCGAGGCGACGAGGATCGTCGCGAGCCGCACGGTCGAGCGAGCGTGGACGGCGTCGATCCGCCAGGCGCACCAGCGGTTCGTCGCGATCATGCAGGGCCGGGCCCACACTCCCGTC
>NZ_JBNDHY010000135.1:0-11661 GCF_056755315.1 Monashia sp. HAY1-2A | reverse complement strand
TCCGTCGTCGGCAGCGTCAGATGTGTATAAGAGACAGCTGGGAGCGCGGGGGTCAGGCGGTCCAGGTCTCGGCGAGGGCCTCGCGCAGCAGCGCCACGAGGGCGTCGCGCTGGAGGCTGTCACCGGAGGCGACCTCCTCGTCGCTGCCGTCGAGGGCCCGGGCCGCGAGTCCCTGCTTGGCGTCGATGAGCTCGGCGATCTTGGAGTCGATGGTGCCGGCGGCGAGGACGCGCCACGCGGTCACCGGCTCGTCCTGGCCGATGCGGTGGACGCGGTCGATCGCCTGCTGCTGCTCGGCGGCGGTCCAGGACAGCTCCGCGAGCACGACGTTCGACGCGGCGTGCAGGTTGAGCCCGACGCCGGCCGCCGTGAGCGAACAGACCGCCACCGACACCTCCGGGTCCTTCTGGAACCCGTCGATGGCCTCCTGGCGCTGCTTGCTCGTCTGGTCACCGCGCACCGACACCGTGCGCAGCCCGGCGGAGGCGAACACGGCCTCGGCGGCGTCCATGACGTCGATGTGCTTGGCGAAGAAGACGACCTTGCCGACGGAGTGCGACAGCTGCACGGCGTAGTCGGCGGCGAGCGTCGACTTGGCCTGGCCGATGCGGCGCACGAGGCTGAAGACGTTCTCGCCCTTCTCGCCCGTGTCCGACGCGTGCCGCAGCTCGGCCGCGGCGACGCGGCGCAGCAGCGCCTCGTCGGGCTCGCCGTCGTACTCGTGCCCCTCGCCCTCGGCGAGCAGCGCCCGGTAGCGCTGCGCGAGCCGGCGGCCGAGGGCACGCTCGGCCTCGCGGACGGAACGGCCGAGGTCGTCGTCGAGCTCGACGGTTATGTCGGCGATCCGCTTGTCCGGCAGGTCCTTGGCGACGTCGACCTTGCGGCGCCGCACGATGCCCTGCTCGATGACGACCTTGCGCGCCTCGGGGTAGAAGCCGCGGTCGGCCGGGGTCAGCCCGATGCCGTCGAGCTCGCGCAGGATGGGCGAGGCCGGCTTGCCGTCCTTGATCCAGCCGAGGAACCGCCAGATGGCGTCGAAGTCCTTGACGTCGTTGATGAGCGGCGTCCCGGTGAGCGCCAGGAGCAGCGGGTTGCCGCCCGGCGTCGTGGCGCGCAGCCGGTCGGCGAGCGCGAGCACCTGCTGCGAGCGCTGCGACGTGAGGTTCTTGATGAAGTGGGCCTCGTCGACGACCATCGAGCGGAACCCGAGCGAGGACAGCCAGGCGAAGTGCCGGTCGAGGATCTCGTAGTTGACGACGAAGACGTCGGCGAAGGCGTCGACGTCGTCGCCGTCACCGTGGATGACGGTGACCCGGCGCTGCGGCGTCCACCGCTCGACCTCGCGGGCCCAGTTGATCTTCACGACGTTCGGCACGACCGCGAGCATCGGGTAGGCGTTCGCGACCGATGCGGCCAGGACCGACTGCGCCGTCTTGCCGAGGCCCGGCTCGTCGGCGAGCAGGAACGTGCGGTGGCCCTCCTGGACCTTCTGGAGGAAGCGCGACTGGTGCACCATGAGCTGCTGGCCGGGCGGGGAGAAGCGGTCCTGGCGTGGCTTCGGCGGCAGGTCCATGGATGCCGCCTCGCCGCCGGCGCCCTGCTCGAAGGCGCGGTACAGCGGCGAGAGCAGCTCCCAGCCGGCGAGGCGCGTCGGCAGGTACGGGCGCCGGGTCGCGGCCTCGACGTCGGGCACGAGGAAGGGGTTGGCGCGCACGCGGGCCGGCACCGAGCGCGGCAGCACCTGGCGGGCCGCGATCTCCGGCGGGAGCACCGGGCGGTCGGGCTCGGGCGCGGCCGGGGCCGGCTCGTCGGGCACCTCGGCCCCGGACTCGAGGAGCCACTCGCGGCGCATCTGCTGCGCGGCCGGGCCGGGCTTGACGCCGGCGTCCAGCAGGGAGATGAGGCTGGTGTCGCGGGCGGCGATCTGGGCGAGGATGCCGGCGATGCCGTCGAGACGCTTGAGCAGGTCGGCGCGGGTGCTGCTCGACAGGCTCGCGTCGTCGCGGACCCGGGCGCGCTCGGACCGCATGAGGAGGGCCACGACGAGGAACTTGGTCCGGTTCGTCGGGCTCGCCTTGCCCTTGCTCGCGACGCGCGACTCGACCTCGCGGACCCGCCGGGCGAGCACGGGGATGAGCGGCGCCGCCTCGTCACGACGCCCGGCGTTCTGGCCGTTGGCCGAGGCGGTCGAGCGGGTCGAGCCGTTCGGGGTGGTGCCGGCCGAGCCCTTGGAAGCGGTCGGGTCGTTGCCGGCCCGGGTGCGAACGCGCGTGGGCATGTTCCTCCTGGTGACGCGTCTGGCGTCGGGCCGACGCCGCGGTGGCCCGGGCGGGGCGAGCCCCGCCGGCCCTGACGGCCTCGACTCGAGTCCGGGGACGCGCACTCACGCGCCCCCCGTGACGTCCCGGTGGCCCGAGCCGGAGCCCGTCGGAGGCGGGAGTCGGCGGGTCGGGCCGCGCCTCATCGGCGCGGGGACCCCTCGACTGTACATCGCCGCGGCCGGGAGTGCGGCGCCGACGGGCGGAAACGGACACGGCGCCCCACTGGGGCTCAGCCCACGTGGACGCCGACGAGGCTGCCGATCCCGTACGTGACCCCCATGGCGACGAGGCCACCGACGACGTTGCGGGCCACGGCTCGACCGACCGGCGCCCGGCCGAGGCGGGCACTGGCCCAACCGGTGAGGACGAGGGCGGCCACGACGCTGGCGACGGTCACCCAGAGGCGCGCGGGCTCCGGGCTGAACGCGATGGTGAGCAGCGGCAGCAGCGCGCCGACGAAGAAGGCGAGCATCGACGCCGCGGCGGCGTGCCACGGGTTCGTCAGGTCGCTCGGGTCGATGCCGAGCTCCGCCTCCGCATGGGCGGTGAGGGCGTCGTGGTCGGTCAGCTCGGCGGCCACCTGCTCGGCGAGGACACGGCTGATGCCCTTGGCCTGGTAGAGCTGCGTCAGCTCCTCGAGCTCGCCGTCGGGGTCCTCGTGCAGCTCGCGCCTCTCGAGGGCGATGAGGGCCCGCTCGGTGTCGCGCTGGGTGCTCACCGAGACGTACTCGCCGGCCGCCATCGACAGCGCGCCGGCCGAGAGGGCGGCGATGCCCGCGACGATGATCGCCGCCCGGCTCGTGGTCGCGCCCGCGACACCGACGACGACGCCCGCCGTGGAGACGATGCCGTCGTTGGCGCCGAGGACGCCGGCGCGCAGCCAGTTGAGCCGCGCCGCGACGCTGTCCTCGTGCGGCTCCTCGCGGTCCGTGCCGGCCCGCAGCGCGTCGTCCGCGGGGGTCGCCGCCCGGGGCGCCGCGCCGACGTCGGTTGACGCGTCGGCGAGGTCGTGCACCGCCTCGGCCGTGCCGTCGCCCGCCGAGCGTGGCTGCCGCTGCGACATGCGTCCTCCGATCCGCCCGGGCCCGGGACGGGCCGCCCGGGGCCGTCCCCGATCGTGTCACCCCCGGCGGGGGTTGTCACCGGGGGGCGACCTCGTGTCTCGACCGCGGAAGCGGCGACCGATATCGCCAACTCCCGGTGCGAGGCCAGATCATAAGGGAGGATTCCCCCTATGTCGGACATTCCGGGCCTGGGGGAGGCCGCCGCGGGGGACCTCGCGAGGTGGATCACCGCTGCGACGCCCGACGGTCTCTGGGTCATCGACGAGCACGGGCGCACCACCTACGCGAACCCGCGGATGGCCGCCATGCTCGGTCGCACCGTCCAGCAGATGGAGGGCTTCAGCGTCTTCGACGCCTTCGACGCCGTCGGCAAGGAGCAGTTCCGCCGTCACCTGGCCGACCTCGCGGCGTCCGGCGAGCCGGGCGACAACCTCGAGTGCAGCCTCCTGCGGAAGGACGGCAACCGCTTCTGGGCGCTCGTCTCGCACGCACCGATCCTCGACGACGCCGGGGTGCGCCGAGGGTGGCTGCACCGGGTCAGCGAGCACAGCCACCAGCGCGAGCTCGTCGACATGCTCGCCGAGGCGCAGTCCATCGCGAAGCTCGGCAGCTGGGAGTGGGAGGTCGGCTCCGACACCGTCACGTGGTCCGAGGAGATGTTCCACATCTACGGCATGGACCCGGCGGGGTCGGCCCCCACGTACGAGGACTTCCTCGCCCTCATCCACCCCGACGACCGCGCCCAGGTATCGAGCACCCTCCAGCAGTCGCTCGCCGAGGGCGACACGTGGGAGTTCGACGCGCGCGTCGTCCGTTCATCGGGGGGCATGGTGTGGGTGCGGGGGCGCGGCGTCGTGAGCCGGGACGCCGACGGTGCCGTCGTGCGGATGAGCGGGACGACCCAGGACATCACCGAGAAGAAGGACGCCGAGCAGGCGCTCGCCCTCATCACGGCCATGGCGACCGCGGCCAACGAGTCGGCGACCCTCTCGGAGGCGCTGCCGGCCGTGCTCGGCGAGGTGGCCACCCACACCACGTGGCGCCCGGTCCTCGCTGCCGTCGTCGACGCGGAGGGGCACGTCAGCGGCATCATCTCGCCGCCGCGGGACGTCGGACCGAGCGTCGTGCCCGAGCGGGAGGGGCTCGAGCTGGCCAACCGCGCGGTCAACGCGCGCGAGGTGCGCGTCGAACGGGCCCGCGGCGGCTCGTACGTCGCGGCCGTCCCGGTCATCAGCGAGAACCGCGTCGCCTGCGTCGTCGTGCTCGACACGCGGGCCCCGACACCGCCCGCCGCCGGTGACGCCATCACCATCCGCCAGATCACGGCGCTGTTCGCCCGCGTCGCCGAGCGCGAGTGGACCGCCGAGCGGCTCGCCCAGGCCCGCGACGAGGCGATGAAGGCCTCACGGGCCAAGTCCGAGTTCCTCGCGACGATGAGCCACGAGATCCGCACCCCGCTCAACGGTGTCATCGGCCTGTCCGAGCTGCTCGGGCGCACCGACCTCACCCCCCACCAGCGGCGCCTGTCCGACGGCATCGACCAGGCCGGGCACGTGCTCCTCGAGCTCGTCAACGACATCCTCGACCTGTCGAAGATCGAGGCGGGACGGCTCGAGCTCGAGTCCGTCGACTTCGACCCGGCCGCCGTGCTCGAGCGCAGCGCGGGGCTCGTCGCGGAGCGGGCCCGCGCCAAGGGCCTGGCCCTGACCGTCGCCCACGGCGGCGAGGTCCCGTTCATGGTCTCGGGCGACCCGGTCCGGTTCGGGCAGGTCGTCGCCAACCTCACGACGAACGCCGTCAAGTTCACCGACTCCGGGCGGGTCGACATCCGCATGTCGCTCGAGCGCGTCGACGTCGGCGGCCCCGTGCTCCGGGTCGAGGTGCACGACACCGGGTCGGGCATCACGCCGGAGGTGCGCGAGCGCCTCTTCGAGTCCTTCTCGCAGGGGGACTCCTCGACGACGCGACAGTACGGCGGCACCGGCCTGGGCCTGGCGATCTCCCGCCAGATCGTCGCGGCCTTCGGTGGGGAGATCGGCGTCGACAGCGTCCCGGGCGAGGGCAGCACCTTCTGGTTCACGGCCTGCTTCGCCGGCGCGTCGGCCCGCTCCGTCGGCCGGCCCGAGGCCCAGGTCGCCGCGGTGTCCTCGCTGCGGGTCCTCGTCATCGGCCGCGACGCCGGGCACCGGCAGCGCATCGAGGACCAGCTCGGCGCGTGGCAGGTCGACGTGCGGTCGGCCTCGTCCGGCGTCGACGGCATCGTCGCCATGCACCGCGCGGAGCTCGCCGGCGAGCCGTTCGACGTCGTCGTGTGCGACGACCCGGGGTCCGGCACGGGCGGCCTGCAGATCGCCGCGATGATCCGCGCGGACCGGAGCTTCAGGGACGGGCGGATCCTGCTGGTCACCGACACCCCGACCCCGCCGGACCCCGACACCCTGCGCGCCGCCGGCATCGAGGCGGGCCTCACCTCGCCGGTCATGCCCTCGGCGCTCTTCGACGCCATGGTCAACGTCGCCGGCGCCCACCTGGCCGGTGACCCGCGCCCCGACCTGCGCCAGCGCGAGGTGGCGACGCCGGCGACCTCGAACGGCACCGTGCTCGTCGTCGAGGACAACGAGATCAACCAGCTCGTCGCCCAGGGCGTGCTCGAGAGCCTGGGGTACGAGGTCGTCCTCGCGGTCAACGGGGTCGAGGCCGTCGACCTGCACCGCGAGCGCGGCCGCGACTTCGTGGCCGTCCTCATGGACTGCCAGATGCCGCTCATGGACGGCTACGAGGCGACACGACGGATCCGGCAGCACGAGCCCCGGGGCACGCGGGTGCCCGTCATCGCGATGACCGCGGCCGCCATCGCCGGTGAGCGGGAGCGATGCCTGCAGGCCGGCATGGACGACTTCCTCACCAAGCCCATCGACGTCGCGCTCCTCGGCACCACGCTGCAGCGGTGGGCGGGGACGCGCGTGGCGCGGCGTCGCCGGGCCGACGTGCGGGTCGACGCGTCCGGGTCGGCCGCGTCGAAGTCGGCCGCATCGTCGTCGGCCGCGTCGTCCGGCCCGTCGACCGCGGCGTCGGCGTCGCCGAGGGGAACCGCCACGGTCACCGGCGACGTCATCGACCACCGGAGGCTCGAGGAGCTCGGGGGCATCGACCCCGAGGAGACGGCACTGCTGCTGCGCTTCATCGCCCGGTTCGGCGAGGGCGCCCGGCAGAAGGTCGCCGAGCTGCGTGGGGCCAGTCGCCACGGCGATGCAGAAGAGCAGCTGCGGATCGCCCACGGGCTCAAGGGAACCGCGTCGAACCTCGGGGCCTCCGCGCTCGCCGCCACCTGCCGGACCATCGAGGACCTCGGCCGCGAGGGACGCGTCGTCGGTGACGACCTCGTCGCGCGTCTCGAGGACGACGTCGAGCAGGCCGCGACCGCGCTCGAGCGCTACGCCGACCGGCTCCGGAGCGGCTGAGTCCCGCCGAGCACGGTCCTCGGCACCTGGCCGTTCCGGTCGCCCAGGCCCGGCAGCTGGTTCGGCAGGACGCCCGGGCCGTTCCGGCTGCCGCCGAAGCCCTGCCGGCCGAACGGCACGAACCCGTTCTGCCCACCCGGCTGGAAGCCGCCGCCGAAGCGTCCCGTGTCGCGGGCGGTCGAGCCTGCCGGCATCGCTGCAGCGGCCCCGATGGCGCCGGCCGAGGCGAGGACGATGGCCAGGCCTGCCGTCACGGCCGTCCTCCTCGCGCTCCAGCGCGCGCTCTCGCCGCGGTCGGTGGACGACGGGTAGGCGTACGGGACCGACGGCGCGGCGACGGGCGAGGACTGCGCGGACGTGACGGGCAGCGTCGCGGGGCCGGTCAGCGGGGCCTGCGTGACTGCCGGGGCGGCCGCGTCGAACCGGGGCAGCGCCGAGCGTCCCGGGGCGGCCGGGACCGGAGTCGTGGGGTCGGTGCTCATGGGACGACCGTCCGGCGGGATGCTGTGCCGGCGCTGTGCGGGAGCCGTCCGGGTGCCGTGACTGCGGTGCCGTGACTGCGGCGTCCGGGCCGGGGCCGCCTGCGGCCGCGATCCGTTGCCGCCGCACCGGGATCCCACAGGAGCCGCACAGGAAGGTACTGGCGGCGGCACAGTCCCACAGGTTTCACTGATGGTATGAGCGAGAAGACGAAGCCGGCCGCAGCGCGTCTCCAGCGACTCGACGGGTCGCCCGTGCGCGTCCTGGTCGTCGACGACGAGCCCAACCTCACCGAGCTGCTGGGCATGGCCCTGCGCTACGAGGGCTGGGAGGTCCGCTCCGCGGCGACCGGGATGGAGGCCGTGCGCGCCGCCCGCGAGTTCGACCCCGACGCCGTCGTCCTCGACATGATGCTGCCCGACTTCGACGGCCTCGAGGTGCTGCGCCGGATGCGCGGCGACAACCCCAACGTGCCGGTCCTGTTCCTCACCGCCAAGGACGCCGTCGAGGACCGGGTCTCGGGCCTGACGGCCGGCGGCGACGACTACGTCACCAAGCCCTTCTCGCTCGAGGAGGTCGTGGCGCGCGTCCGCGCCCTCATGCGTCGCACGACCGTCGCCGTGTCGGCGGCCGACTCGACGCTCGTCGTCGGGGACCTCACCCTCGACGAGGACAGCCACGAGGTCACGCGGGGCGGCGAGGAGATGCACCTGACCGCCACCGAGTTCGAGCTGCTGCGCTACCTCATGCGCAACCCGCGCCGGGTGCTGTCGAAGGCGCAGATCCTCGACCGTGTCTGGAACTACGACTTCGGCGGCCAGGCCAACGTCGTGGAGCTCTACATCTCCTACTTGCGCAAGAAGATCGATGCCGGTCGGGAGCCGATGATCCACACCATGCGGGGGGCCGGGTATGTCCTCAAGCCCACCGTCTGAGACCGCGCACCGGGTCGAGGTCCCGGCCACCCGCGACGACCTGCCCGAGTCGGTTCCGGCACCGATGCCGGGGCTCGAGGAGCCCGAGAGCGGGTCGCGGCCGGCCCTCGGTGACCCTCGCGTCGTCGTGCCTGCCGAGGCGCCGGCCTGGCTCACCCACGACGACGGCAGGGGCGCGGAGCCGGCTGGGGCCGCCCCGACCGTACGGGACCGTCTCGCCGGTGCGTACGCACGCGTCCGCCCCTGGTCGGCGTGGACGCTGCGCGCCAAGCTCGTCGCGTCGATGCTCGCCCTGTTCACCGTCATCGGCGTCGCGACGGGGGCCTTCACGGTGCTCGCGCTGAGCCGCCAGCTGACCAGCCAGGTCGACGACCAGCTCCAGTCCTCGATGGTCCGGCTGCTCTCGGACCCCCGAGGCGTGGACTTCGGGACGCAGGCCGACGGCGGGCGGCCACGCGGGCCCGGTGACGAGGGCCTGGTGGCGTACCTGCCGACGATCCCGACCACCGCCTTCCCGCGCTCCATCGGCAAGGTCAGCAACGGCGGCGAGCGACCTGTGCCGCTGTCGACGACCCAGCTGGCCGAGCTGGAGCGCGCCGGGCTGCGGGACGACTCGACCAACATCGAGGTCACCGGCCTGGGCACCTACCGGGTCCAGGCCACCTCGGTCGTCAGCGACGGCACCCCCATCGGCGTCCTTGTCATCGGCCTGCCGATGGACCGCACCGAACGCACGATTCAGCAGATGGTCCTCGTCGCCGTCATGACCCTCGGCGCCGGCATCATCCTCGTCGCCCTCCTCGGAACCTGGCTCGTGCGCCGCAACCTCGAGCCGCTCCGGCGGCTCGCGGCGACCGCCACGAAGGTGTCGCGGATGCCGCTGCACTCCGGGCGGGTGGCGCTCGCCGGACGCGTCGACGCCGCGGACACCGACGAGCGCACCGAGGTCGGCCAGGTCGGCGTCGCCTTCAACGAGATGCTCGACCACGTCGACGAGGCCCTCAACGCCCGGCACCAGAGCGAGCAGCGGGTGCGCCAGTTCGTCGCCGACGCCTCCCACGAGCTGCGCACGCCCCTCGCCTCGATCAAGGGCTACGCCGAGATCTCGCGGCGCGAGCCGGAGGCGGTGCCGCAGTCGGTGACGCACGCGATGGGTCGGATCGAGTCCGAGGCCGACCGGATGAGCTCGCTGGTCGAGGACCTCCTGCTCCTCGCCCGTCTCGACGCCGGACGACCGCTCGAGGACGAGCCGGTCGACGTGTCCATGCTCGTCATCAACGCGGTCAGCGACGCCCATGCGGCCGCGCCCGAGCACCGCTGGGACCTCGACCTGCCGCCCGAGCCGGTCGAGGTGCGCGGTGACGCGGCCCGGCTGCACCAGGTCGTGGCGAACCTGCTCGCCAACGCGCGCACCCACACGCCCGAGGGCACCCGCGTCACGACGTCCGTGCGGCCCGAGGGCGACTGGGTTCGGGTCGCTGTGCACGACGACGGGCCCGGCGTCCCGGACGCGCTGCAGCCCAACGTGTTCGAGCGGTTCGCCCGCGGTGACGACGCCCGCAACCGCGCGGGTGGCAGCACGGGCCTCGGGCTGTCCATCGTGGCGGCAGTGAGCAAGGCCCACGGCGGGCGCGTCGAGCTCGACAGCCGCCCCGGCGACACGACGTTCTCGCTCCTGCTGCCCGCCGCCTGACCCCGCCCGCACCTGCCGCGACCCCACGCACCCCCGGCCAGAAGTGCGCCATGGCGCGGTTGTCGGGCTGCGGCCCGCCCACGCACGGCCCGGAAGCGCGCCATGGCGCGGTCGCTCGGGAGGGACGACCGTTCATCACCACGCCAAAGTCGTGTCATAGGGATGCCACAGCGGCCGGCTCGACCGTTTGACCCATGGACACCACGACCCTCACCTCCCCGGGCCGACCCGCCCCTGCGGCCCCGGAGGCCACCGGGCTCCAGGAGCGCCACCCCGCCGTCGCCCCGCCGCCCGCCGGTGCGGGCCGTGGCGCGAGCCGGCTCCGTCGTCTCTGGCGCGGCTCGGACGCCGACCCCACGTGGGCGCGTCCCGCGCTCCTCGCCCTGCTCGTCGTCACCCTCGCGCTCTACACGTGGAACCTCACCGCGAGCGGCTACGCCAACGCCTTCTACTCGGCGGCGGTTCAGGCCGGCAGCGCGAGCTGGAAGGCCTTCTTCTACGGCGCTTCCGACGCCGCCGGCTCGATCACGGTCGACAAGCCCCCCGCGTCGCTGTGGGTCATGGCGCTGTCGGTGCGCCTCCTCGGGCTCAGCTCGTTCGCCGTCCTCGTCCCGCAGGCGCTCATGGGCGTCGCCACCGTCGGCGTCGTCCACACGACCGTCAAGAGGCACTTCGGTGCCGCGGCCGGCCTCGTCGCGGGAGCCGTCGTCGCGCTGACCCCGGTCGCCGCGCTGATGTTCACCTTCAACAACCCCGACGCGCTCCTGACGCTGCTCATGGCGCTCGGTGCGTGGGCCACGATGAAGGCCATCGAGCAGGCGTCTGCGAGGTGGATGGTCGTCGCCGGGGTCCTCATCGGCCTCGGCTTCCTCACCAAGACCCTCCAGGTGCTGCTCGTCGTGCCGTTCTTCGGCATCGCCTACCTCGTGGCCGCACCGACGACGCTGCGCAAGCGAATCGTCCACTCCCTGCTGGCGATCGGAGCCGTGGTCCTGTCCGCCGGCTGGTGGGTCGCGATCGTCGAGCTCGTCCCCGCCTCGGCCCGCCCGTACATCGGCGGCAGCCAGACCAACTCCTTCCTCGAGCTGACGTTCGGCTACAACGGCCTGGGCCGGCTGAGCGGCAACGAGACCGGCTCGGTCGGTGGCGGTGCTGCCGGTGGCCCCGGTGGCGGCGGCATGTGGGGCCAGACGGGCCTGTTCCGGATGTTCTCCAGCAGCGTCGGTGACCAGATCTCCTGGCTCATCCCGAGCGCTCTGGTCCTGCTCGGCGTCGGGCTGTTCCTGCGCGGCCGACGCCCGCGCACCGACGTGCGCCGCGCGGCCTACCTCGTCTGGGGTGGCTGGCTCGTCGTGACGATGCTCGTCTTCAGCTTCATGGCCGGCATCTTCCACGAGTACTACACGGTGGCCCTCGCCCCGGCCGTCGGTGCCCTCGTCGGCATGGGGTCAGTGGAGGCCTGGCGGCACCGCGGGCGGGCGGTCGGCACCGTCACCCTCGCGGTGGCCACGGCCGCGGCGGCGGTCTGGGGCTTCATCCTCCTGTCGGGCACGACGGCCTACGGCGACTGGCTGCGCATCGCCGTCCTCGCCGTCGGGTTGGCCTCGGCGCTGCTCCTGCTCGCCGTCCCGTGGCTGCACCTCGCGGCGGTGCCCCTCGTCCTCGCCGGTGCGCTCGTGGCCGGCCTCGCCGGACCGGCCGCGTACA
>NZ_JBNDHY010000134.1:0-11779 GCF_056755315.1 Monashia sp. HAY1-2A | reverse complement strand
CCCCCCCCCCCCCCCCCCCCCCCCCCCCCCCCCCCCCCCTCCCAAAAAAAAAACCCGCCCCCCCAGATTACTACGCGTCTCGTGGGCTCGGAGATGTGTATAAGAGACAGGAGCAGACGGGTGGGGTCAGCGGGGCCGGGCCCCGAGGCCCTGGCACGCGGACGAGCCCGCCTCGACGCCGGCGCGCAGCGCGGCCGCGCGCGAGCCGCCGCTCAGCCACACCGACAGGAGGCCGGCGTTGAAGGCGTCGCCGGCTCCGGTGGCGTCGACGTGCTCGACCAGGGGCGCCTCGACCGCCTCGTCGGTCCCCTCGCCGACCCACCGGGCCCCCGACGCGCCGTCGGTCGCGACGACCTCCCGCACCCGGGCGAGCACCCGCTCGAACCCGCCGAGCGCCGCGAGCTCGGAGGCGTTGGGCAGGAGCAGGTCGACGCCGTCGACCCACGACAGGAAGGCCTCGGCGCCTTCCCGGTCGACGAGAGCCGACGCCTGGGGGTCGACCGAGACGCTCCAACCGAGGTCGCGGGCCTGCCGTAGCGCCTCGAGCCCGCCGTCCCGTGACCCGCGGTCGAGCAGGACGTAGCCGGACAGGTGCAGGTGCGGCGGCTCGCGGTCGTCGTGGGGCAGGTCGGCGAGCCACACGTCGTCGGGACAGAAGGCGCGGTTCGCGCCGCGGTCGGGCAGCATCGTCCGCTCGCCGTCCGCATCGAGCAGCACGGTGACGACGCACGTGGGCAGCACCGGGTCGACGGCGAAGGCCGTGCGCACGTGCCGCTCGGCGAGGTCCGCGGCGACGGCGCGGGCGGCGAGGTCGTTGCCGACACGGGCCACCACGGTGACCGGCATGCCGGCCCACGCGAGCCACGCGGCCGAGTTGCCACCGGCGCCACCCGGCACGAGCCGCACCGACGAGGGCGTGTCGGTCCCCCACCGGATCGGCCCACCGGGTGCCGTGATGACGTCGAGCCCGACGTCACCGACGACGACCACCGACCGCATCGGTCAGGCCCCCGCACCCGGTCGAGACAGCCGGGCGACGTGGGCTGCCACCTCGCCGGCCAGGCGCGCGTTGGCGAGGACGAGCTCGACGTTGGCACGCAGGGACTCGCCACCCGAGCTGTCGTGGAAGTACTCGAGCAGTCGGGGCGTCACGTCCTTGCCGTGCACGCCCTCCCGCTCGAGGACCGCGAGGCCCTCGGCCACCAGACGGTCGTGCAGGCCGCGGTCGACCTGGCGGTCCTCGGGGAGCGGGTTGGCCAGGACCACGCCGGCCCGGTCGGTGCCGAGGCGGTCGCGGGCGGCGACGACGCGCGCCGCCTCCTCGGGCGTCTCGACGCGCCACGGCACGCGGTGCCCGGAGTCGGACAGGTAGAAGCCCGGGAACGCGTCGGTCCGGTAGCCGAGGACCGGCACCGACAGCGTCTCGAGGTACTCGAGCGTGCCCGCGACGTCGAGGATCGACTTGACCCCCGCGCAGACGACGAGGACCGGCGTCGACGCGATGACGCCGAGGTCGGCCGACACGTCGAAGGTCTCGGACGCGCCGCGGTGCACCCCGCCGAGGCCACCGGTGGCGAAGACGCGGATGCCCGCGAGGTGCGCGAGGGCCGAGGTCGAGGCCACGGTCGTGGCGCCGGTGCGCCCGAGGGCGGCGGCGACGCCGACGTCGCGCACCGACAGCTTCGCGACGTCGGGCTCGGTGCAGACCCGTTCGACCTCGGCCGGACCCAGGCCGACGTGCACGACCCCGTCGAGCACCGCGATCGTCGCGGGCACGGAGCCGCCGGCGCGCACCGCGTCCTCGATCCGTGCGGCCACCTCGACGTTGTCCGGGTGCGGCAGCCCGTGCGCGAGGATCGTCGACTCCAGGGCGACGACGCCGCGGCCCGCGTCGAGCGCCTCCCGGACCTCCTCCCGGACGACGAGCAGGTCGGGCGATGGGGTCCGGTACGGCATGGCCACACCCTAGTTCGGGCTATCGACGGTGCGACGGGGATCCGCCGCGCGGGCACGCCGCGCACTCGCGCATCCCCGGCAGCGCGTAGATGAAGCAGCACGAGACCCGCCGCGGTTCCGGCCCGGTCGTCCGCCCGGCCGCACCGGTGGCCAGCCGTGACGCCGTGACCCACACGTCCTCGACGACGCCCCAGCGCTGCCGCGAGCCCATCCGCACCTCGGGCGCGAACCCGGCGACGACGTCGTGGACGAGGGCGTCGTAGCGGCTGCGGGCGAGCGCCGCACGATCCTCGTCGTCGGGTTCGGTCGTGACGACGACGTGCCGCGGGTCGACGACGATCCGGTGCGGGTTCAGACCCGGCGCGAGCTCGAACCCGAGCCCGGCGGCCTCGGGTGCGAGCACCCACGGCCCGAGGGCGGCCGCGAAGGCGAGCGGCGTCGCGGCCACCTCGCACCACCACTGGAGCACGAACGCCGCAGGCACGTGCGGGGCGACGGGAACGCCATGACGCCGTGTCATCTGCGTGCGCAGCGCGTCGCGCCACGGCGCGAGAGGGTCCGCGCCGGCGCGGGCGTGGGCGAGGACGTCGGCGCACCACGTCGTCGCGGGCGAGGCCTCGGGCGTGACGGTCGTGAACGGCAGGGAGTCGTCGACCCGACGCAGCACCTCCCCGACGTCGACCGGGGCCGGCTCGCCCGGCACCGCCGACGCCTCCGCCGCCCGTCCGTCCACGCCGCCTCCTGCCGGTCCTCGTCGGGGTGAGGCCCACGCCGACTCTCCCCGGATGCCGGGGAGGGTCCATCCTCTCGCTACAATCCCGTGCTCGTGACCGACGCCGCGCTCCCGCTGCCCTTCGACGCCATCGGGCGCGTCGTCGAGGAGCACGTGGCCGAGCTCATCGCGTTCCGTCGCGACCTGCACGCCCACCCCGAGCTCGGGCGCGGCGAGGTCCGCACCACCGCGGCGGTGGCCGAGCGTCTCGAGGACGCCGGCATCCGGGTGCGCCGGCTCCGGGGCACCGGCCTGGTCGCCGACCTCGGAGCCGCCGACCCCGTGCAGCGGGTCGCGCTCCGGGCCGACCTCGACGCCCTGCCGATCCGCGAGACCACCGGGCTGGAGTTCGCCTCCGGCACCGACGGCGTCAGCCACTCGTGCGGCCACGACGTGCACACGACGGCCCTGCTCGGCGCCGCTCTCGCGCTCAAGCAGGTCGAGGCACGCCTCATCGCGGCTCGCGTCGGCGCACGCCTCGTCTTCCAGCCGGCCGAGGAGCTGATGCCCGGCGGCGCCGAGGACGTCGTGGCCCAGGACGGTCTCGTCGGCGTCGACCGGATCTTCGCGCTCCACTGCGACCCCGGCCTCGACGCCGGCCAGGTGGGGCTGCGCGTCGGCGCCATCACGGCGGCGGCCGACCAGGTCGAGGTCACGCTGAGCGGACGTGGCGGACACACGTCGCGGCCGCACCTGACCCAGGACCTCACGTACGCGCTGGCCAAGGTCATCACCGACGTGCCCGCCGTCCTGTCGCGACGGCTCGACCCCCGTGCCGGCGCGGCGCTCGTCTGGGGCTCGGTCCACTCCGGCGGCGCGCACAACGTCATCCCCTCCTCGGGCAAGGTCGGCGGCACGCTGCGGATGCTCGACGCGAGCATCTGGGACGGCGTCGAGCGGCTCCTCGAGGAGGTCGTCCACGGCGTCGTCGCACCGTACGCGGTGCACGCCGACGTGACGATCACCAAGGGTGTCCCGCCGGTCGTCAACGACGCCGGCTGCATCGACGCGCTGACCGCCGCGGTCACGGGCGCAGGGGCCTTCGTCGCGTCGACGCCGCAGTCGCTCGGCGGCGAGGACTTCGCCTGGTACCTGACGCACGTCCCCGGCGCCATGGCCCGGCTCGGCACGCGGACGCCCGGTGGCCCGACGTACGACCTGCACCGCGGCGACCTCGTCGTCGACGAGGCCGCCATCGCCATCGGTGCGCGGACCCTGGCCGGGGTCGTCTTCTCCGCGGCCTCCGGGCGCGGAGTCGAGACCGACCGGCCCCGCCGCCTCGGCCTGGCCCGCTGAGGACGTCGGCTACCCGGGCGACCCGGGCGCCTCGCAGGGGACGCCCGGTCGGTTCGGACCCATCGCACAGCCGGCGCCCGGTGTCCTGTCGATCTCACGTCGGAGCGGTCGCGGATCGGTAACACTTCCTGCGACTTGCGTCGAGCCGCGCAGAACGTTGCCCACCCGGGTCTACAGTTCCGTGCTATCTGGGCCGATGTCGTCGTCGGCTCGTCGATATTCCTAAGGAGCAACCCTTGCGTCACGCAACGAAGGCCGCGGCTGTCGTGGCCGCCGCCGCTCTCGGCCTCGCGGCCTGCGGCAGCAGCACCGGCAACACGACGTCCCCCGGCAGCACGGGCGGCGGGTCCACCGGCTCCGCCGGTGGCGGCACGCTCAAGATCGGCATGGCCTACGACGTGGGTGGCCGCGGGGACCAGTCGTTCAACGACGCCGCCGCTGCCGGCCTGGACAAGGCCAAGTCCGAGCTCGGCGCCGACACCAAGGAGGCCTCGGCGGTCAACGGCGAGCCCGAGTCGGCACGCAAGGAGCGCCTGCAGCAGCTCATCGACGCCGGCTACACGAACATCGTGGCCGTCGGCTTCGCGTACGCCAAGGCCGTCGGGGAGACCGCCAAGGCCAACCCCGACGTCAAGTTCGCCATCGTCGACGACGCCTCGCCCGACTCGGCCGGCCCGAACGTCGAACAGATCACCTTCGCCGAGGAGCAGGGCTCCTTCCTCGTCGGTGCGGCCGCCGCCCTCAAGACCAAGACGAACCACATCGGCTTCATCGGCGGCGTCCAGACCGACCTCATCAAGAAGTTCGAGGCGGGCTACGAGGCCGGCGCCAAGGCCGTCAAGCCGGACATCAAGATCGACGTCAAGTACCTGACGCAGCCGCCGGACTTCTCGGGCTTCAACTCCGTCGACAAGGGCAAGGCCGCGGCCGACGGCATGTACCAGGGCGGCGCCGACGTCGTCTACCACGCGGCCGGCGGCTCCGGCGGCGGCGTCTTCACGGCGGCCAAGGCGGCCGGCAAGTGGGCCATCGGTGTCGACTCCGACCAGGCCAAGACCGCTCCGGCCGACGTCCGCGACGTCATCCTGACCTCGATGATCAAGAAGGTCGACGTCGGTGTCTTCGACTACATCACCTCGGTGAAGAACGGCACCTTCAAGGCCGGCAACAAGATCTTCGACCTCAAGGCCGGCGGCGTCGACTACGCCACGACCGGTGGTCACATCGACGACATCAAGAGCAAGCTCGACGACTACAAGCAGAAGATCATCTCGGGCGAGATCACCGTCCCGAAGTCCTGATCTGCTGGGCTCACAGGGGCCGCGGCCGTAGCGGCCGGCCCTCCCGGGCGGCCCGGGCGGCGCGTGCGCGTCGTCCGGGCCGTCGCATCTTCCGGAGTTCACCCCCCGGCACGTCGCGGGTTGTTAGGTTCGCAGGTGCTGGTTCAATACTCGATCGACGCCCGCGTCGACGCGGGCCCGCATGAGGAGTGTGTGTCATCGTCACCAACGAGTCCGTGACCGGCGGCGAGCCCGGCGAGCCTCCGCAGGCCGTCCACCGCGGTACCCCCGCCGTCCGGCTCGAGGGCATCACCAAGCGCTTCCCGGGCGTCGTCGCCAACAAGGACATCGCGCTCACCGTCGACAAGGGCACGGTCCACGCGATCGTCGGCGAGAACGGCGCCGGCAAGTCGACGCTCATGAAGATCCTCTACGGGGTCCAGCAGCCCGACGAGGGCACCATCGAGGTCGACGGCCAGGTGCGCCAGCTGCGCTCGCCCGCCGACGCCATCGCCGTGGGCATCGGCATGGTGTTCCAGCACTTCCAGCTCGCCGACAACCTCACCGTGCTCGAGAACGTCGTCCTCGGGGCCGAGAAGCTGCACGGCATCGGCGACGCCGCCCGCGCCAAGATCCGCGAGATCTCCGAGGCCTACGGCCTCGGCGTGCGCCCGGACGCGCTCGTCGCCGACCTCGGCGTCGGCGCCCGCCAGCGCATCGAGATCCTCAAGGTCCTCTACCGCGGCGCGCGCATCATCATCCTCGACGAGCCCACCGCGGTCCTCGTGCCGCAGGAGGTCGACGAGCTCTTCGACAACCTGCGTGAGCTGAAGTCCGAGGGCCTGACGGTCGTGTTCATCTCGCACAAGCTCGACGAGGTGCTCAAGGTCGCCGACGCCATCACCGTCATCCGGCGCGGCACCACCGTCGCCGAGGTCGACCCGACGGGCGTGACGCCGCGCCAGCTCGCCGAGCTCATGGTCGGGTCCGAGCTGCCGTCGCCCTCGACCGAGGAGTCCACGGTCACCCAGACGCCGGTCCTGACCATCGAGAACACCTCGCTCGCCGACCCCGCGGGCGGCCGCGACCTGCTCGACTCCATCGACCTGACGATCCACGCCGGCGAGGTCGTCGGCATCGCCGGCGTCGAGGGCAACGGCCAGGCCGAGCTCGTCGAGGTCATCATGGGCATGCGCGAACCCTCGAGCGGGCGCATCCTCCTCGGCGACGTCGACATCTCCGACTGGCAGGTCCGCGAGATCCGGGAGGCCGGCATCGGCTACATCCCCGAGGACCGCCACCGTCACGGGCTGCTCCTCGAGGCGCCGCTCTGGGAGAACGTCATCCTCGGGCACCAGACCGAGGGCATCAACGTGACCGGTCCCGGCGGCATCCTCGTCAACGCCGGCGGCGCCAAGCGCGAGACCCAGACGATCGTCGAGCAGTTCGACGTGCGGACGCCCTCCATCGACGTCACGTCCGGCTCGCTGTCGGGCGGCAACCAGCAGAAGCTCATCATCGGCCGCGAGATGCGCCGCAACCCGCGCGTCCTCGTCGCCGCCCACCCGACCCGCGGCGTCGACGTCGGCGCGCAGGCGGCGATCTGGGACCACATCAAGGCGGCCCGCCGCGAGGGCCTCGGCGTCCTGCTCATCTCGGCCGACCTCGAGGAGCTCGTCGGCCTGTCCGACACCATCCGCGTCATCCTCCGCGGACGCCTCTCCGGCGAGTTCGACCCGGACGTCGTCACCCGCGAGGAGCTCGGCGCGGCCATGACGGGCGCGCACTCGCCCGCCGGCGCCGAGGCCGCGCACGGTGCGAGCGCCGACGCGACCGTGGGCGCCACGTCGGACTCCACGGCGGACTCCACTGCGGACTCCACGGCCGACCCCACGGCGGACGGCCCTGCGGATCCGACCTGGGCAGCGTCGACCCACGAGCTCGATGCCGGCACCGACGACGAGGGGAAGACCCGATGAGCACCCGCCTCGACGCCCGCCGTCTCCTCATGGGAGCCGCGGCGCCGCTCCTGTCGATCGTCGTTGCGGTCGTCGTGACGACGGTCATCCTGCTCGTCGCGGGTGACCCGGTCGGCGCGGTGTGGGCCCAGCTGTTCAAGGTGCCGCTGCCGCGCCAGGTGATCGCCATCATCAACGGCGCGACCGTCTACTACCTCTCGGCGATCGCGGTGGCCATCGGCTTCCGGATGAACCTGTTCAACATCGGCGTCGACGGCCAGTACCGCGTCGCCTCGTTCGCCGCAGCGCTCTTCGCGGGCCAGGGCTACCTGCCGGGCTGGCTCAACATCATCGTCGCGCTCGTCGTGGCCATGGCCTCGGGAGCCGTGTGGGCCGGCATCGCCGGCCTGCTCAAGGTGACCCGCGGGGTGTCGGAGGTCATCTCGACGATCATGCTCAACGCCATCGCGACCTTCCTCGTCGCGTTCCTGTTGAGCAAGACCGCGCAGCGGGTCCAGGGCAGCAACGCCACGAACACCAAGCCGCTGCCCGAGGACTCCCGCGTCCCCGGCATCTCCCTCGACGGCATCATCGCGACGCCGAGCAAGGTCTACGGCCTCGTCGTCCTCGCGATCCTCGTCGGCATCCTCTACTGGTTCGTCATCAACAAGACCCGGTTCGGCTTCGACCTGCGTGCGACCGGCCGCAGCGAGTCCGCGGCGATCGCGAGCGGGGTCAAGGTCAAGCGGATGGTGCTGACCTCCATGCTCATCTCGGGCGGGGCGGCGGGGCTCGTCGGCATGCCGTTGCTCTTCGGCCAGGACTACGTCTACGGCGACACGGTCCAGGCCGGTCTCGGCTTCGCCGGCATCGCCATCGCCCTCCTCGGTCGCAACCACCCGGTCGGCATCGCGTTCGCCGCCCTGCTGTGGGCCTACCTCGACGGGCAGGGCAACGGCCTGCAGATCAGCGCGGGCGTCAGCGACCGTCTCGTGCTCGTCATCCAGGGAGTCATCGTGCTGTCGGTCGTCATCGCGTACGAGGTCGTGCGCCGCGCGAACGTCCGCCTCGAGCAGCGCCGCGTCGCCACCGAGCTCGCCCGGCAAGCCGCCGCCCGGACGGAAGGAGTCCGGGTATGAGCACCCCGGTCATGACCGAGACGGCCCCGGCCACCGCCCCGGCGGCCCCGCGCACCGGCCGGCCGCGCTGGTTCTGGGCGGCGATCGTCGTCGGCGCCCTCCTCGTCGTCTCGACGGTGCGCGTCGTCACCGGCGCCAACGACATCGACTCCTCCGGCGCGCTCATGGCCGCCATCGGTCTCGCGGTGCCCATCGGCTTGGCCGGTCTGGGCGGCCTCTGGAGCGAGCGGGCCGGCGTCGTCAACATCGGTCTCGAGGGCATGATGGTCCTCGGCACGTGGGGTGGGGCCTTCTTCGGCTTCCACTACGGCCCGTGGGCCGGCATCCTCGGCGCGATCCTCATGGGCGTCGTCGGGGGCGCCATCCACGCCCTCGCGACGGTGGTCTTCGGGGTCGACCACATCGTCTCCGGCGTCGCGATCAACCTCCTCGGCACCGGTGCCGGCGCCTACCTCGCGGTGCGCACCTTCACCGGCCTGCCGGGTGGCGGTCCGACGCAGTCGCCACCGCTGCACCAGCTGCCGTTCCTGTCGGTCCCCGGTGTCTCGGACCCGCTGCTGAGCCTCGAGCAGAGGCACTGGTGGCTGCTGTCCGACCTCGCGTCGGTGCTGCGGGCCCTGACGACCAACCTCAACATCCTCACCGTCATCGCCGTGCTCCTCCTCGTCGTCACGTGGTGGGTCATGTGGCGCACCGCCTTCGGTCTGCGGCTGCGGTCGTGCGGGGAGTCGCCGGTCGCCGCCGAGTCCCTCGGCATCAGCGTGTACCGCTACAAGTTCTCCGCCGTCCTCGTCTCCGGTGGGCTCGCGGGCCTCGCGGGCGGCTTCCTCGTCCTCGTCGCCAGCAACCTCTACCGCGAGGGCCAGACCGGCGGTCGTGGCTTCATCGGCCTCGCCGCGATGATCTTCGGCAACTGGCGCCCCGGAGGTCTGGCCGGCGGCGCGGCGCTCTTCGGCTACACCGACGCCGTCCAGCTGCGCGGTGGTGGCGACGTCGTGCACGCCTACCTGCTGCCGATCGCGGTCGGCCTCGTCGCCTGGGGCGTCTGGCAGGTCGTCCGCCGTCGCCGGGGCAAGCCGCTCGCCGGCGTGCCGACGGTCGTCATGGGTGTCCTCGCGATGACGTGGTTCCTCCTGTCCGACACCGTGCCGAACCAGTTCACCGGCATGACGCCGTACGTCGCGACGCTGCTCGTCCTCGCGTTCGCCTCGCAACGCCTGCGTATGCCGGCGGCCGACGGCGTCGTCTACCGCAAGGGCGAGGCCACATGAGCGAGCCGACGCCCGTCGACTGGGACGCGCTGCGGCGTCGGGCGGTCGAGCTCATGGAGCGCGCGTACGCGCCGTACTCGAACTTCCGGGTCGGCGTCGCCGGCCTCGTCGACGACGGACGCGTCGTGGCGGGGTGCAACGTCGAGAACGCCGCCTACGGCGTCGCGCTCTGTGCGGAGTGCGGCATGGTCTCCGAGCTGCACGCCACCGGCGGCGGCCGCCTGACCCACGTGTTCTGCGTCGGGGCCGACGGCCGGCCCCTCATGCCCTGCGGACGCTGCCGTCAGCTGCTCTGGGAGAACGGCGGTCCGGAGTGCCTGCTCATGACGCCGGAGGGCGTGCTGCCGATGTCGGCGGTGCTGCCGCAGGCGTTCGGGCGCGCCGACCTCGACGCCGCGCAGGCGTGAGACCGGCTCCCGGCCCCGGAGCGCGCCGCGCTGGGGAATGATGGCGCCGTGAGCGAAGCCTTCGATGCCGTGGACGTCATCTCCGCCAAGCGGGACCGGTCCGAGCTGACCGACGCCCAGATCGACTGGGTCATCGACGCCTACACGCGCGGTGTCGTCGCCGAGGAGCAGATGTCCGCCCTGGCGATGGCCATCTACCTCAACGGCATGAGCGCCCGCGAGATCGCCCGGTGGGCCGACGCCATGATCCGCTCGGGGGAGCGGCTCGACTTCTCCTCGTTGTCTCGCCCGACGAGCGACAAGCACTCGACCGGTGGGGTCGGCGACAAGATCACGCTCCCGCTCGCACCGCTCGTCGCCGCGTGCGGCGTCGCGGTGCCACAGCTGTCCGGACGAGGGCTCGGCCACACCGGGGGCACCCTCGACAAGCTGGAGTCGATTCCCGGCTGGCGGGCCGACCTGACCAACGAGCAGATGCTGGCCCAGCTCGAGGAGGTCGGAGCCGTCATCTGCGCCGCAGGATCCGGCCTCGCGCCCGCCGACAAGAAGCTCTACGCGCTCCGCGACGTGACCGGCACGGTGTCGTGCGTCCCCCTCATCGCCACCTCCATCATGAGCAAGAAGATCGCCGAGGGGACGGGCTCGCTGGTCCTCGACGTCAAGGTCGGGTCCGGCGCATTCATGAAGGAGCTCGGTCAGGCGCGCGAGCTGGCGGAGACGATGGTGCGCCTCGGCACCGACGCCGGGGTGAGGACCGTCGCGCTGCTGACGAACATGAGCACGCCCCTCGGCCTCACGGCCGGCAACGCGCTCGAGGTGCGCGAGTCGGTCGAGGTGCTCGAGGGCGGAGGGCCCGAGGATGTCGTCGAGCTGACCCTCGCGCTGGCCCGGGAGATGGTGCAGGCGGCGGGTGTCGACGTCGATCCCGCCGACGCCCTGCGCGACGGACGAGCCATGGACGCCTGGCGCCGGATGATCCGCGCCCAAGGGGGAGACCCCGACGCGCCCCTGCCGACGGCCAGGGAGACCCACCACGTGCTGGCACCCGCCGACGGCGTGCTCGTCGAGCTCGACGCGCTCGCCGTCGGTGTCGCCGCCTGGCGGCTCGGCGCCGGGCGGGCCCGCAAGGAGGACCCGGTGCAGGCGGGGGCCGGAGTGGAGATCCACTACAAGCCAGGGGCCACGGTCCGCGGGGGAGAGCCGCTGCTGACGTTGCACACCGACGAGCCGGAGCGCTTCGAGAGGGCGATCGCGGCGCTCGATGGCGGCATCACCGTGGCTCCCGAGGGATCGCGGCCCGTCCTCGACCCCATCGTCATCGACCGCATCGCCTGACCCGACGGAGCCCTGGGCCGCTGGTCCTGCGCCTGCTCCCGGACGCAGGTCGGCCGCCGTCGACGGGCGGCGTGGACGGATTTGTCTTCGTCCGGGTCGTGGGGCTAACGTTACGACGTCAGCCCGACCGGGCGGAACGGACGCCCGCGGCGGCCGGGACCCGGGGCATGACGTCGATGTCGAACCTGACCTGAGGTCGGGAAACATCGCCAGCCGAGGCCATCTCGGAGCATGTCGGGGACCGCTCTTCTGGGCGGGCCGCGGATTTGACTCCGGTGGGGTCGGTGAGTAAGTTTGAAGGGTTGCCCCGGAGGCCGGGCCTGCGTGTGTGGGTGTGGTTGATGGTGTGTGTCTGATTCTTGAGA
>NZ_JBNDHY010000133.1:0-11841 GCF_056755315.1 Monashia sp. HAY1-2A | reverse complement strand
GGTCTGCTCGACGTCGGGGTCGTTCGGGGTGGCGCTCATGGGTCGTCTCCTGGGCTGGGCAACGGTGTGTCCTCCACGATGCGCGGACCCCCGGCAACCTGCAACCCACGGTCCGACGGGCCCGGTCGTCACCGCATCCGGCCGCGCGGGACGGGCGCGTCGGGAGCGGGCGACGCGACGACCCTCACCTCCAGGTCCGTGCCGAGGACGCCGGCAAGCCGGGCGGCCCCCTGCTCGAGACGCGCCCGGGACGGCCGCCGCTCGCCGGGCCAGGTGACGACGAGCGCGTCGCCCTTGCGGCTCCACGTCCCGCTCACGACACCACCGACGACCACGGGGTTCGCCTTGCGCGTCATGGCGTCCCGCAGATGCGGCGGCGTGACCCGGACGTCCCCGGTGCCGGGACCCATCACCCACTGGTCATGGCCCGGCAGGAACCGCACCGCCTCCGAAGGCCGCGCGGCTGCCAACGAGCCGAGGTCCTCGCGCACGACGTACGCGGGCGTGCCCTCGACGTCGACGGGGACCAGCCGGTCGCCGAGACCTGCGATCCACCGGTCGAGCCGCCTGCGGCCCGCACTCAGGCCGTTGCCGAGCCAGTAGTGGACGTGGTCGAGGGTCGCCGGGCCGTACGTCTGCAGGTATGCGATGACCGCGCGTGGGCCTGCGTCGTCGAGGTCCGGCAGGCCTCCCCACCGAGGGTTGGTGTCGAGGCGCTGGAAGGTGTGCTGTCCGTCGCGGGGTGGGCCGAAGCTCATGTCGCCCTGCCAGGTCAGCGGCTTGACCAGCGTGCCGGCACCCTCCTCGAAAACCTCCTTCAGGTGCCGGTACGCGGGGCGTCGGGTCAGCGCCGCCCCGAGCTCGGCGATGGTCAGCGGGCCGTCGCTCAGCGCCTCCCGCACCGCCGCCCGGAAGGCCGGCCAGTCCGACGGCTCGAGCCGGTAGTACTCCACCCAGCTCGGCAGCTCCCACTGCCGCCCGGCCGACCGGAGCGCGAGGTAGATGCCGCCCTCCTCGGTCGAGAGGTAGTGCATCGACCCGCGGAACGCGAACGCCTTGATCACCGACCCCTCCGCCACGGCCTTCGCCAGGTCGCCCGGACGCGCCCTGGTGCTGCGGGTGCCGACGGCGACGTCGGCGAGCGCCTCGTCCATCGACAGCACCGCGCCGAGCCGGCGCACGACGTCAGCCGCCGACGCGGGTCCGACCGGGTCCAGCAGGTGCCGCTCCAGCCGCCACCCCAGCGCCTGCGCCCACGTCACCCTCGCCTCTGCCGCGGTGCCCATGTCCGCATCGTCGCACCGGTTCCGGACGGAAGACGCCCGCTGGACGCGTCACCTTCCGCGTCCCGGGTGGCGGCGCCGCGTCCGTGTCCCGGCGCGGTTCGTGGGATCCTCGCGTGCATGGGCGGGCCGACAGGATGACGACGCAGACCATCGCTCCGACCGACACCGGCTGGCCGTCCCGCATCCGCACCACCGCCTCGCGTCGTCGCGTGCTCGTGCCGGTGACCGTGGCGGTCGCGTTCCTGCTGACCCGGGGCATCGCGCAGGCGGTCACGCCGTTCATCCGCCAGGACGACTGGACGTTCCTGCTCCCCGACAACACCACGGACGTCGTCCCGCCGTCGTACTACAACATCAGCGAGGGTCGCTGGCTCAACACCGCGTGGTGGTGGCTCGTCGGCCAGCATGGCACCCCCACGACCGCAGCGCTCACCTATGCCATCGGCTACGCGGTCGTCGTCGCCGGCATGTGGCGGCTGCTGCACCTCACCGGAGTCCGCCCCGGCCTCGCCGTCGACGCGCTGCTCGGCCTCGCCCTGTTCGCGTCGAGCGTCTGGGTGCAGCTGCTCTACTGGCCGGGCGCCCTGACGCCCTCGATCATCGTCGGGGCCGGCGGGTTGTGGCTGCTGCCGTGGGCCGCCCGCTCACGCCGCCGGCTCGGCCTCTGGCTCCTGCTCAGCGGCATCGCCGCCGTCCTCACCTACCCGCCGATCGGCGTCCTGCTGCTCGTGTTCGCCGTCCTCGTCCAGCGCGACGCCCCGTGGGGCCGAGTGCTCGGCGTCGTCGGGGCGTGGATCGCGTCGTTCGGTGTTGGCGTCCTCACCACCTACACGCTCAACTGGGTGGTCAACCAGCACTTCGGCCTGCGTCTGGCCGCATGGCGCCACGAGAACCCGCTCACCTCCGTCGATGCCCTCCTCGACAACACCGGTCGCTGGATCGGGACGCTCGGGCTGCTCTGGTCCGCCCAGTGGTGGGTCGCCCTCGTCGGCCTCGCCGCCATCGCCGTCGGCTGGCGCGAGGTTGCCGTGCGCAGACGCCTCCAGCGCCTGCTCGTCGCCTTCGCCGTCGCGGTCGGCATCGACGCCGCGCAGACGATCGGCACCGGCGTCGTCACGGAGGGGCGCGGCCAGCTGTGGACGTGGCTGTTCGGGGTGCTGCCTGTCGCTCTCCTGCTCGTCACGCCTCGGCCGGCGACACATGCCGCTGCCACCCCTGCCATCACTGGCACCACGGCCGCCGCCGGCCGGCTCACCGACCACGTCGCGACCCTGTTGCTCGCCATCCTCGCCGTCTGCGGCGTGCTCGCCTGGCGCGCCGACATCGGTGAGCACCAGGCCACCCGGATGACCTTCTCGGCCGTCGCCGAACAGGCCGCCGAACAGACCGCCGAGCAGGAGCAGGAGGGCCCGGCGACGGTCGTGCTCTACCAGGACCCGGTCGTCGCCGACTCCCGCAACGGCCGGCTCACCCTCAGCACCTTCACGATGGCGCTGCGCGTCGAGCAGGGGATCATGCCCCGGCCGTGCCGCGGCGACGAGTGCACGCGGCTCGCCACGCAGCCACCCGGGTCGGTCGTCCCCCTCCCGGGGTCCGACGGTGCGCCCGCCGTCGTCGGCGTCGTCGGCGTCGTCGTGCCGACGCCACCCGCGTGGCTGTGAGCGTCCACGGCACGAGCGCGCCCAGCAGCGCCAGGACACCACGCCTCCGTCCGCTCGTCAGGTCCGCTTGCTGCGCCTCCTGCCGGGCGGCCTGAACCGGTCCTCGTGGGCGCAAGCAGGTGGTTCCGGCGGACTCTGGGTACGTGAGGTGGCAGGTCACGGGACCGACCCCCGTGGCAACCGGACTCCCGGGAGCGGCCCGACCATGACGACGCAGACCCTCGCCCCCGCCGTCAGGCGGGGGCGCGTCCTGAGCCGGCCACCGAGGCGTCGCGCCCTCGTCCCGGTGACGATCGCCGTCGCGTTCCTGCTCACGCGGGGTGTGGCCCAGGCGGTCACCCCGTTCATCCGCCAGGACGACTGGACCTTCCTGCTGCCGGACCACTCGCCCGGTGCCGTCCCGCCGTCCTACTACAACATCAGCGAGGGCCGCTGGCTCAACACCGGGTGGTGGTGGCTCGTCGGCCAGCACGGCACGCCCACGACCGCGGCGCTCACCTACGCCGTCGGGTACGCCCTCTTCGTCGCGGGCGCCTGGCGGGTGCTCCACCTCTCCGGCGTGCGGCCCCGCCCCGTGGTCGACATGCTCCTCGGCCTCACCCTGTTCGCCTCGGTCGTCTGGGTGCAGCTGCTCTACTGGCCCGGGGCACTGACACCGTCGGTCATCGTCGGCGCCGCGTCGGTCTGGCTGCTGCCCGGGGCAGCGACCTCCCGCCTCCGCCTCGGGCTCTGGCTCGTCCTGAGCGAGGTCGCGGCCGTCCTCACCTACCCGCCGATCGGAGTCGTCCTCCTCGTCCTCGCCGTCGTGCTCCTGCGCGCCGCGGCCTGGCACCGCGTCCTCGCGGTGGCCTGTGCATGGGTGGGGTCGTTCGCCCTGGGCATCGCCGTCGCGTACACGCTCAACTGGGTCGTCAACCAGCACTTCGGCCTCGAGCTCGCCGCCTGGCGAAAGCCCAACCCGCTGACCTCGCTCGACGCCTTCGGCGAGAACACGCGACGCTGGCTGGACGCCGCCGGTGCTCTCTGGTCCGCCCAGTGGTGGGTCGCGCTCGTGGGCCTCGTCGCCGGCGTCGTCGGCTGGCGCGACGCCCGCATCCGGCCGCGCCTGCAGCGCCTCCTCATCCCCTTCGCGGTCGCGTCGGGCATCGACGCCGCACAGACGCTCGCGACCGGCACCGTCACCGAGGCGCGCGGCCAGCTGTGGACGTGGCTGGTCGCGGTGCTGCCCGTCGCCCTTCTGCTCGCCGGCCGGGACCGACCCGGTCGCGACCGAACCCGAGGGGAAGGACCCCGCGGCGACCGAGCCCGAGACGACAGACCGGACCGACGCGTCCGACGTGTCCCACGTGTCCGGCCCCTCGAGCTCGTGGCGACCGTCCTGCTCGCGTTCCTCGCCGTCGCCGGCGTGCTCGCGTGGCGCGGGGACATCGGCGCGCACCAGGCGACGCGCCAGCAGTACGCCGCCATCGCCGAGCGGGCCACCCACCACGAGCCCGGGGCCGTGGCGCCGACGGTGGTCGTCTACCAGGACCCGGACGTCAAGGACTCCCGCGACGGGCGGCTCATGGCCAGCACCATGTTCATGGCGGTGCGCCAGGACCAGGGCGGCCTCCTGCCACGGTGGTGCAGTGGTCCCGAGTGCGCCGACCTCGTCGGATACGCACCCGGATCGGTCGTCCGCCTCGTCGACGACTTCGGGCAGCCCACCGACGTCGTCGGTGTCGTCGTGCCGACGCCGCCCGGCTGGCTGTGAAGCACCGACGGTCCGGGGGAAGCGACTACGGTCGCAAGGCGATTCACCCCCTTTGTCGCAGCAGGGCACCCAGCGCGCCCACAGCCGCTCGTCAGCGACGCCACAGACGACTCACGGGGTGACGGCGTCCGCGGGGAGGCTGCTGCGAAGTCCCTGCGGGTTCGCCGGAGACCCCGTCCGTGGCCACCGTCCGCGCCTATCGTCGAGAGGTCACGGGCGCGACCGCCCGCGCCCCACTGCCCCCGACGGACGTACCCGACGATGACCTCCCAGACCTTTGCCCCGGACGCGACACCCGAGGCCCCTGCGGCCGCCGCAGCCCCCGAAGTCCCTGACGTCCCGGAGGCGCCGGAGGTCCCGGAGCCCCCTGCAGCGCAGCGAGCCGACAGAGCCCTCGCGAGTCCCCCGACCGCCGTTCGTCGGGGCCGGCGCGTCCCCCGCGCCCTCCTCGTGCCCGCGGTCGTCAGCGTCGCGCTCGTCCTGACCGAGGGCCTCAGCCAGGCGGTCACCCCGTTCATCCGCAAGGACGACTGGCCCTTCCTCGTCCCCGCCGGCACGACGGGCGTCCCCTCGGCCTCGGCCCATGAGCTCACCGAGGGGCGCTGGCTCAACACCGTCTGGTGGCACCTCGTCGGCCAGTACGGCACGCCCACCACGGCGTCGCTCACCTACGTCGCCGGCTACGCGGTCCTCGTCGCCGGCCTCTGGCGCATCCTGCACCGGGCGGGCATCCGGCCCACGCCCGTCGTCGACGCGCTCCTCGGGCTGGCCGTCTTCGCCTCGGCCGTCTGGACGCAGCTGGTCTACTGGCCGGGCACGCTGACGCCGTCCGTCCTCGTCGCGGCGGCCGGTGCCTGGACGCTGCCGTGGGCGGCCCGCTCTCGCGTCGGGCTCGGCGCGTGGCTGCTCCTCGTGGAGGTCGCGGCCGTGCTGTCGTACCCACCGGTCGGGGCCGTGCTCCTCCTGCTGGCCGTCGTGCTGCTGCGCCAGGCGCCGTGGCGCGGCGTCCTCGCGCTCCTCGCCGGCTGGGTCGCGGCCTTCGCCCTCGCGGTGGGGGTCGTGTACACGCTCAACTGGTTCGCGTTCGGCCACTTCGGGCTCCAGGTCGCCGCGTGGCGCCACCCCGACCCGCTCACCTCGCTGCAGGCGCTCCACATCAACGCGTCGCGCTGGGCGGAGGCGACCGTCGCGCTCTGGGCGCCGCAGTGGTGGGCCGCCGCCGCCGGCACCGTCGCCGTCGTGCTCGGCTGGCGCGACCCGGCCGTCCGGCCACGGCTGGCGCGTCTGCTCGTCGGGCTGGCCGTCGTCGCGACGATGGACGCCGCCCAGACGCTCCTGACCGGCATCGTCACCGAGGCCCGGGGCCAGCTGTGGACGTGGCTCGTCGCGCTGCTGCCCGTGGCCCTGCTGCTCGACGGTCGGCGGGTCCTCCACGTCGGGCTGCCCCGGGGACGCTGGTTGCCCGTCGACCGCGTCGCCACCGCGGCGCTCGCCGTCCTCGCCGTGGGCGGGGTGCAGGCGTGGCGCACCGACGTCGGGGAGCACCAGGCCACCCGCGCGCAGTACGCCGCCATCGCCGACACCGCGACCCGCGTCCGGACCGACGGCACGCGCCCGACGGTCGTCGTCTACCAGGACCCGTCGCAGCACTCGACCCGCGCGGGCGCGATCATGGCCGGCACGCTGCGGATGGCGGTGCGCCAGGCCCAGGACGGCCGCCTCCCGGCGTGGTGCACGCCGGTCGAGTGCCGCGAGATCGGGGCCCGGGCGTCGCAGGGCCCCGTCGTCGACCTCGGACGCGTCGGGAGCCTTCCCGACGTCGTCGGCGTCGTCGTGCCGGTCCCGCCCGGCTGGATCTGAGCGGGACCGGGCCGACGACGTCCGTTCGACGACGTGCCGGCTACTTGACGCTGCCCGCCGTCAGGCCGCCGACGAGGTGCTTCTCGATGACCGCGAAGAGGATGACGACGGGCACCACGGCTATGACCGACGCGGCGAACAGCTGGTCCCAGTGCTGCTCGTAGCCGGTGATGTAAGCCCGCATGCCGACCGTCAGCGGCTTGCGGTCGTCGTCGATCATCAGGGTCAGCGCGACGACGTACTCGTTCCACGCGGCGATGAACGTGAAGATCGTCGCCGTGACGAGCCCGGGCAGCGTCAGCGGCAGCATGACGCGGCGCAGCACCGCCCACCGGTTCGCGCCGTCGAGCGCGGCGGCCTCCTCGACCTCGAGCGGGATCGAGGCGAAGAAGCCGTGCAGGATCCAGATCGCGAAGGCGAGGTTGAACGCGGCGTTCGTGATGATGAGCGCCCCGTACGTGTTGATCATGTTGAGCTCGAAGAACTGCCGGTAGAGGCCGACGACGAGCGAAGTGGGCGCGAACATCTGCGTCACGAGGACGAGCAGCAGGAACGCCCCACGGCCGGGGAACCGGTGCCGGGCCGTCATGAACGCCGCCGGGATCGCCACGAGGATGACGATGACCGTCGAGCCGCTCGCGACAATGAGCGAGGTCTTGAGCCAGTTGAGGAACCGGTCGTCCCCGAGCACCTGGGCGTAGGTGTCCCACTGCCACACCCGAGGCAGGAACGACGGCGGCGTGCTCTTGACGTCGGTGCTCGTGCGCAGCGAGTCCAGCACCATGACGAGGTACGGCGCGAGGAAGACGAGGGCGACGAGCGCGCCCCCGACCGCCATGCCGGCGCGCTTGCGGCGCTTGGGATCCCGCGGGGTGGGCTGCGAACCGCCTTGCGACGCCGGGGTTCCCGCGACAGGAGCCGCGGGCACGGTGGTGGCCGTCATCGGCTCGTCTCCTCTCGCCAGTTGATGATCTTCAGGTACACGGCCACGACGACGAGGATGAGCAGGACGTTGAAGATGCCCGCCGCGGCCGACATGCCCACGTCCTTCTCCTGGCTCTTGAAGGCCAGCTTGTACATGAACGTGATCGTCGTGTCGTGGAGGTAGCCCGGGTTGCGGTCGTTGAGCGTGTAGATGATGGGGAAGCTGTTGAACACGTAGATGACGTTGAGCACCGTCGCGATCATCAGCGCCGGGCGCAGCAGCGGCAGGGTGATGTTCCAGTACCGCTGCCACGGGCTGGCCCCGTCGACCGTCGCCGCCTCGAGCACGTCGTCGGGCACCGCGCCGAGTCCGGCGATGAAGACGAAAATGGTGAACGGCATCGACACGAAGACGCCGACGACGACCATCGAGAACATCGTCCAGCTGTCGTCGCCGAGGAAGTCGATCGGCTGTCCGATGAGGTGCAGCGAGAGCAGGACGTGGTTGATGATCCCGTAGTTGTAGTCGTAGAGCAGGACGAACAGCTGGCTCGTGATGATGAGCGAGGCCGCCCACGGGATGATGATCGCCCAGCGCACGAAGCGTCGGCCCGGGAACTGCTTCACGAGGAACTGCGCGAGGGCCAGGCTCAGCACGATGGTCACCGCGACGACCGACACGACCCAGATGACGGTGTTGGTCAGCACCGTGCCGAGGTCGGCGTGCTGGAGCACCTTGGCGTAGTTGTTCCACCCGGCGTCGCCCTTGCGCAGGCCGGTGATCGAGTACTCGCCCTGCGAGGCCTGGAAGAGCTTGATCGCCGGGTAGAGCACGACGCCGAGGATGAGCACGAGCGCCGGCAGCAGCCAGAGCAGCGCGACGAGGGGGTGGACCTGGCCGATGCGGCCGGCGCGGGGACGACGCCGGCGGCGGGCCGCGTCCGCACCCCCGGACGCGGCCGGCGCGGAGGGGGAGCCGGCGCCGGACCCCGCCGACAGGGCGGGGTCCGGCGTCGACGTGGTGGGGGAGGTCATGCGAGGCGCGCCCCTCAGCCGCCGTTTTCGGCGGTCTTCTGCAGGTCGTCGAGGACGGCCTTCGGGTCGCCGCTCATCGCCTTGCCGAGGTTCTGCTGGACGGCGAGCTTGACCTTGTCCCACGTCGGGTCGTCGGTCGGCGTCAGGCGGGCGTTGGGCAGGGTGTCGAGGTAGACCTTGAGCTTCTCGTCACCGGAGAACTGCTGCACGCCGCTCTTCGTGACGGGCAGGAACCCCTCGGCCTTGATGAAGGTGTTGACCTGGTCGGGCTGGTAGTACAGCTCGTAGAAGGCCTTGACGGCGTTCTGGTTGCCCGGCTTCTTGAACGCCATGAGGTAGTCCGTGACGCCGAAGGTCTTGCTCTCCGAGCCGTCGTTGGTCGGGAACGGCGCCACGCCGTAGTCGACCTTGGCGTCCTTGTCGAGGTCGGCCGCGAGCGGGCTGAAGCCGATGACCATGCCGGCCTTGCCGGACTTGAAGAGGTCGAACGCGTCGGCGCGGTTGGTGCGGGCCGGGTTGTTCTGGGTGACCTTCTCGTCGGCGAGCTTCTTGAGGAACGTCAGCGTCTGGACGTTCTTGTCCGAGTTGATCGTCCACTTGCCGTCGGTCTTCCAGTCCCCGCCGTTGTTGAACAGCCACATCGAGAACTCGCCCTGGGCCTCCTCGGGACCGAGCGGCAGCGCGTACCCGACGTTGCCGGTGGCGGCGATCTTCTTGGCGTCGGCCTCGAGCTCGTCCCACGTCTTCGGCGGCTCGTTGATGCCGGCCTGCTTGAAGAGCGTCTTGTTGTAGAAGAACGCGCGGGCGCTGCTGAGGTCGGGGAAGCCGTAGAACTTGCCGTCGTACGTGCCGTACTTGACGAACGTGTCGAGGATGTCGCTCTTGGTGGCGGCCGGCAGGACCTCGTCGGAGCTGTAGAGCAGGCCGTCCTTGGCGTAGCTGGCGTACGCGTTGAGGTTGAGGATGTCGGGGGCCTGGTTGTTCTGGATCATCGTCGAGGACTGCTGGTCGATGTTGTCCCAGCTGACGACCTGGACCTCGAGCGTGTAGCCCGTCTTCTCCTTGTACGTCTTGGCGAAGGCGTCCCAGAAGGCCTTCGTGTGGTCCTTGGAGTACTCCGCCGCGACGAGCTTGATCGTCTTGGTCTCCTGCCCACCGCCACTGCCCCCGGTGCCGCCGCCGGCCGAGCCGGCGCCGGTGCCCCCGCCGCACGCGCCGAGGGCGAGGCCTGCGATGGCCAGACCCGCGACGACCACAGTCTTCTTCGTCGAGCTCATGTCTCTCCTTGGTCCGGGCCGGGTCACGGGGTCCGATGTCGGACCACCCGGCCACCCTCTCCTCGAGGTGTCGAACAATTTAGGCGCGCAAGTGTGCAGTTGGCAAGAGCGAAACTGACTACATGCGCAATCATTCGATCACAATCGAGCATCCCAGGGAGATGCCTGCGCCTAGACCTCGTGGACGTCGACGCCCGCCTCGCGGAGTGCGTCGACCTCCGCCCGGTCAGCGCCCACGGTAGTGACGAGGTGGTCGATGCGCTCGGCAGGACAGATCGAGGCGAAGGTGCGCACCCCGAGCTTGTCGCCCGTGGCGACGCAGATGACGCGCTTGCTGCGCTCGATCATCGCGCGCACGATCGCCGCCTCCTCCTCGTGCCGGCACGTCGCGCCCTCGCGCGCGGACAGGCCGTTGACCCCGACGATGGCGACGTCGAGCCACAGCTGGCCGAGGACGAGCTGGGCGAGCGGTCCGGTCACTTCGTAGGACTCCGGACGCGCGACGCCGCCGAGCGAGACGCACTGCACGTGCGGGCGCAGCACCGCCTCGGACGCGATGTTGAGCGCGTTGGTCACGATGGTGACCTCACCGTCGGCGTCGACGAGGTCGTCGCGGGCCGTGATCGCTCGGGCGGTGGCCGTCGTCGTCGTACCACCGTTGAGGCCGACGACCTGGCCGGCCCCGACGAGCGCGGCCGCGGCCTCGGCGACGCGGGCGCGGTCGTCGTCGGCGCGGGTGCTCCGGTAGCGGTACGGCAGCTCGTAGGCGACGCTCGTCGCGACGACGCCGCCGTGGTTGCGCGCGACGAGCTGGCGCTTGGCCAGCTCGGAGAAGTCGCGGCGGATCGTCGCCTCGCTGACCCCGAGCAGCTCGGCGGCCTCGCCGACGCCCAGGCGACCGGCCGTGGCAAGACGGTCGAGCATGATCGACCAACGGCTGGCACGGTTGCGGGCGAGGTCGTTCTCTTCGGTCACGCGCTGACGATACCGCGCAGATCGTGCAATGGACATGACCATCTTTGCGCGATTACGCTTCGTTTCGAGCAGACACAATCAGATGTGGCCGCGTGCTCGGTGCGCGGCTCGCCCGACCCGACGGAGCGCCCATGCCGCAGACCACGCACCTCGCCCGCGAGATCGCCACCCAGCCCGACGACTGGGCCCGCGTCGTCTCCCGCCTCGACGCGGTGGCCCACCACCTGCCGCAGCCCGGCGAACGCGTCGCCACCATCGGCTGCGGCACGTCGTGGTTCATGGGCCAGGCCTTCGCCGCCCGCCGCGAGGAGCTGGGCCAGGGCCCGACCGACGCGTACGCGGCCTCCGAGCACCGCCTGTCCCGCGGCTACGACCGCGTCGTCATCATCAGCCGCTCCGGCACGACGACGGAGGTCGTGGAGGTGATCGAGGCGCTGCGCGCCGAGGGCACGCCGCACGTGTCGATCGTGGCGACCCCCGAGACGCCGGTGGCCGACCGCTCCGAGGCGACGATCCTGCTCGACGACGTCGACGAGCAGTCGGTCGTGCAGACGCGGTTCGCGACGACGACCCTCGCCCTGTTGCGCGCCTCGCTGGGGGAGAACCTCGGCGAGGCCATCGCCCAAGCCCGTGCCGTGCTCGCCGAGGACGCCGCCGACGCCGTGGGCGCCCTCGCGCTCACCGAGCAGGTGACCTTCCTCGGCCGTGGCTGGACCAACGGGATCGCCAACGAGGCTGCCCTCAAGCTGCGCGAGTCGGCCCAGTTCTGGTCCGAGTCCTACCCGGCCATGGAGTACCGCCACGGTCCGGTCAGCATCGCCGCCCCCGGGCGCGCCGTGTGGGCCTTCGGTGACGTGCCCGCCGGCCTGGCCGAGGAGGTCCGCGGCACGGGGGCCCACTTCGAGCACCGCGACGTCGACGCACTCGCCGACCTCGTCCGCCTGCACCGCCTGTGCCTGGCCAAGGCCGACGCCGCCGGCCTCGACCCCGACGCACCGCGGAACCTCACCCGCAGCATCGTCCTCTCCTGACCCTGTCTCTTATACACATCTGACGCTGCCGACGACGGA
>NZ_JBNDHY010000132.1:0-11896 GCF_056755315.1 Monashia sp. HAY1-2A | reverse complement strand
AGATCTACACTCTCTCCGTCGTCGGCAGCGTCAGATGTGTATAAGAGACAGACCGAGAACCTGCCAAGGCCGGCAGGAGTACCTCGCCGCGGTTGGCAGCTGCTCGGTGTGTTGCGGGTCAGGGGGTCGGGAGGGGGGAGCCCTGCCGGACGCCGTGGAGGCGCTCGAGCAGGTCGGCATAGCGGCCGGTGACCTCCGCCGAGACGCCGGCCGCATCGAGCGGTGCGTCGTACTCGGAGTCGATCTGCAGCTGCCACGTCGGCGGCACGTCGCCCCCGGACAGCGCCCACGCCGCCTGGCGGGCCGCGCCGACGCCGACGTACTCGGCGGGGGAGCGCACCACCACGGGTGCCCGGAAGAGGCCGGGCGCGATCTCGCGGACGGCACGCGAGGCCGAGGCGCCCCCGATGAGCAGGACCCGCTCGACGCCGACGCCGTGGCCGCGCAGGGCGTCGACGCCGGCGACGAGGTTGCAGAGCATGCCCTCGACGGTGGCGCGCGCGAGGTTCTCGGGGGTGGCGTTCGCGCGGGTCAGGCCGCCGAGCGTCCCCGCGGCGTCCGGCAGGTCGGGGGTCCGCTCGCCGTCGAGGTAGGGCAGCAGCGTCAGACCGCCCGCCCCGGGCTCGGCCGCGAGCGCGAGCCGGTCGAGCTCGGCGAGGTCCACACCGAGCATCGCGGCGGAGGCCGTCAGGACCCGGGCCGCGTTGAGGGTGCACATGAGCGGCAGGTGGCGACCCGTCGCGTCGGCGAACCCGGCGATGGCGCCGCTCTCGTCGCGGATCGCCGAACCGTGCGGGGTGAAGACCGTGCCGCTCGTGCCGAGCGAGACGACGACGTCCCCGGGCTCGAGCGTCAGCCCGAGCGCGGCCCCCATGTTGTCGCCGGTCCCGGCAGCCACGAGCATCCCCGACGCGGTACGGCCCGCGGCCTCGGCGGGCGCCAGCACGTCGGGCACGGCGACCCGGCGACCGAAGGCCAGCTCGAGCAGGTCGACGCGGTAGTCGTCCGTGGCCGCCGACCAGTAGCCGGTCCCCGAGGCATCGCCGCGGTCGGTCGTCCAGCCTCGAAACCCGTTGCCCTGCTGGAGGATCCTTCCGGTGAGCCAGTCGTGCGGCAGGACGACGCGGGCGACGCGGGCAGCGTGCTCGGGCTCGTGCTCGGCCAGCCAGCGCAGCTTGGTCACGGTGAAGCTGGGCACGAGGACGAGACCCACCGCGTCGACCCACGCCGCCGCGCCCCCCAGCTCGTCGGTGAGGTCGCGAGCGGCCCGGGCGCTGCGCGTGTCGTTCCAGAGCAGGGCGTCGCGCACGACGACGTCGGAGTCGTCCATCGCGACCATGCCGTGCTGCTGCCCGCCGACGGCGATGGCGGCGACACCGTCGAGGATGCCGCCGCCGCTCGCCTGCTCGTAGGCCTCCCACCACCGGTCCGGATGAACCTCGGTGCCGTCGGGGTGAGGGGCTCGGGCCGTGCGCACCACCGCGCCGGTCTCGGCGTCGCAGACGACGATCTTCGTCGACTGGGTCGAGCTGTCGACCCCGGCGACAAGGGTTCGGTCGTCGGTCACGTGCTGCCTCGGCTGGTCCATGACCGAAGGGTCTCCCGAGCGCCGTTGTCGTGCAAGGCCGAGAGCGCGTCCGTGAACACCGCGGTGAACCGGGGGTCGTCGACGAGGCCGCCGAAGAGGTCCCGGTCGCGCAGGAAGGCGAGGGGGTCGTCGTGCTGCCGGGCCGCCGCAGCCATGACGCGGTCCCGGACCCGGTCGACGACCTCGATCGGCTCGCCCTGCTCGTCGACCCCCTCGGCGTACCGTGCCCACGAGGCCACGACGAGGGCCGAGCGGTGCACCTCGCCCCCCGTCTCGAGGTTGTGGTTGATGACCGGGACGAGCCACTTCGGGATGCGGTCCGACGACTCGGCGCATAGCCGCGCCAGCGTGTCGCGCACCTCCGGGTTGGCGAACCGCTCGACGAGCTGGTGCCGGTACGCGTCGAGGTCGACACCGGGCACGTCGGGGAGCGTCGGGCTGCCCTCGTGCTCCATGTAGCCGAGGAGGAAGTCGACGAAGAGCGGGTCCTGGCAGACCTCGTGCGCGTACCGGTAGCCCGAGAGGTAGCCGAGGTAGCACAGCGCCTGGTGGCTCGCGTTGAGCAGCCGCAGCTTCATCAGCTCGTAGGGCACGACGTCGTCGACGAGCTGGACGCCGGCGTCCTCGTAGGGCGGCCGGCCGTCGGTGAAGTGGTCCTCGAGCACCCACTGCGTGAACGGCTCGCAGACGACGGGCCAGCCGTCCGCGATGCCGAACTCGCGGTCGAGGCGGTCGATGTCGTCGGGCGTCGTCACCGGCGTGATGCGGTCGACCATGCCGTTGGGGAACCGCACGTGGGCGTCCATCCAGTCGGCGAGGTCGGGGTCCTTGAGCCGGGCGAACGCCGTCATCATCCGACGTGCGACGTCGCCGTTCCCCGGCAGGTTGTCGCACGACATGACGGTGAACGGCGGCGTCCCGGCCGCGCGGCGCGCCTCGAGCCCGGCCACGACGTAGCCGAAGACGGTGCGCGGCGTCGCACCGTCCTCGAGGTCGGCGCGGATCGACGGGTCGTCGGCGTCGAACTCGCCCGTCACCTGGTTGACGAGGTAGCCACCCTCGGTGATCGTCAGGCTGACGATGCGGGTGGCGGGGTCGGCGAGCTTGGCGACGACGGCCTGGGGGTCGTCGGGAGCGAAGAGCAGCTCGACGATGCTGCCGACGACCCGGGGCTCCCGGTGGCCGTCCGGGTGCTTGACGACGAGCGTGTAGAGCCCGTCCTGCGCGCTCAGCGTGTCGATGATGCGCCGGTCGTGGGGCAGGGCGCCGACGCCGCAGATGCCCCAGTCGAGCGCCTCGCCGGCGTTCATGAGCGCATCGACGTACATGGCCTGGTGGGCACGGTGGAACCCGCCGACACCGAAGTGGACGATGCCGGTCGTCACGGCGCGCCGGTCGTACGCCGGCCGCGCGACGCGCGGGTCCAGGCCCCCGAGCGTCGCGTCGGACAGGGCCACCCCGGAGCGGTCGGGTGCGGCAGCGCTCATCGCACGGCACCCATCGACAGGCCCTGCACGAGCTTGTCCTGCGCCGCGAACCCGGCGGCGAGCACCGGCAGGGACACGACGAGCGAGGCCGCGCAGACCTTGGCGAGGAACAGACCCTGGCTCGTGACGAACCCGGTGAGGAACACCGGCGCCGTGCCGGCCGTGGTGCCGGTGAGCACCCGCGCCAGCAGCAGCTCGTTCCAGCTGAAGATGAAGCAGATCAGGGCGGCCGACGCGATGCCCGGCATGACCACCGGCGCGATGACGTCGCGCAGCGTCCGGGTCAGGCTCGCGCCGTCGACCTGCGCCGCCTCGAGCATCTCGACCGGCACCTCGGCGAGGAAGGAGCGCAGCATCCAAACCGCGATCGGCAGGTTCATCGACGTGTAGAGGATGACGAGCAGCCAGATGTTGTCGAGCAGGTGCGCCCGCTGGGCGAACAGGTAGATCGGCAGGATGCCGGCGACGATCGGCAGCATCTTCGTGGAGAGGAAGAAGAAGAGCACGTCGGTCCACTTGCGCACCGGCCGGATCGACAGGGCGTACGCCGCCGGGAAGGCCAGCAGCAGGACGAGGATCGTCGACAGGACGCTCGCCGTCAGCGAGTTGAGCAGCGAGGGCCACGGACCGGCGTCGAAGAACGTCCGGTAGCCCTCGAGGCTGAGGGGCGCGAAGAGGCTCGGCGGGTTGGTCGCCGCGTCGGTCTCCTTGTGGAACGAGGTCAGCACCATCCACAGCACCGGCAGGGCGAAGAGGATGCCGACGACCCAGGCGAGCAGGCCGAGCAGGGCGTGGCTCTTCGGCGGCTTGCGGTGCGCGATCGGCACGGTCGGGGTGCCGGGCGTCCCGGGGGCTCCGGCGTCCGTACGCCGTCCGCTGCCGGTCCCCGTGCCGGCCCGGGTGCCGGGTGAGGTGCTCTGCGGGACGGCGCTCATCGGGTCTCCTCCTTGAACAGGCTGAACACGGTGCGCAGGGCCAGGGTGGCGATGATGATCGTGCCGATCACCACGACGACGCCTGCAGCAGAGGCACGCCCGTAGTCCTGGGCGGTGTAGAAGGTCTGGTAGATGAAGTACGGCAGGTTGGCCGTGCCGAGGCCGCCGGACGTGATCGTGAAGACGTGGTCGAAGTTCTGCACGACGTAGATCGCCCCGAGCAGGGCCGACAGCTCGATGTACTGGCGCAGGTGCGGCAGCGTCATGCTCTTGAAGATCTGCCACCCGTTCGCGCCGTCGATGCGGGCGGCCTCGACGACGTCGAGGGGGCGGCTCTGCAGGCCGGCGAGCAGGATGAGCATCATGAACGGCGTCCACTGCCACACGAGCGCCGCGATGATCGACCACAGCGGGTTGTTCGTGATCCAGTCGGGCTGCGGGGCGTTCGGCCCGAAGACCGCCTTGAGGAGGCCGTTGAACAGGCCGTACTCCGGGTTGTAGAGGGCGTGCTTCCACAGCAGGGCCGCTGCGACCGGGACGACGAGGAACGGCGTGATCATCAGGGTGCGGACGACGCCGCGGCCACGGAACCGGCGGTCGAGCAGCAGCGCGATGCCGAGCCCCAGCAGGAGGCTGAGGACGACGACGGCCACCGTGAGCAGGACCGTGACGATGACGGCCGACCGCGTGTTGGTGTCGGTGAAGACCCGCCGGAAGTTGTCGAACCCGGCGAAGCCGCGCTCGTCCGGGTAGTAGGCGTTCCAGTTCATGAACGAGATGACGAGCGTCGCGACGAACGGCAGCTGCGTCAGGATGATGACGAAGACCAGCGCCGGCAGAAGCGGGGCCCGGCGGGCCCAGTCACCGGCCCGGGCCAGCGTCGTGGCGCGTCCGGCGTCCTCGGTCGGGTGGGTGGCGCCCGGGGTCTCGTCGTGGGTGTGGGTGCTCGTGCTCACTGGTCCGCCTCCCGTGCCTTGTAGCGCTCGGCGACGTCTGCGGCGAGCTTCTGACCGTTGTCGAGGGCCTCGGCGACCGACGTGCGCCCGGCGATCGCGGCGCTCACCTCCTGGCTGACCTGCGTGCCGAGGTCGGGGAACTCCGGGATGTCGACGAACTGGACGCCGAGCGCCGGCCGCGGCTGCACACCCGGGTTCGCCGGGTCGGCCGACTCGATGGCCTGCTTCGTCGGCTCGGCGAATGCCGAGGCCTCGGCGAGGTACTTCGGGTTCTCGTACGTCGAGGACCGCTTGCCCGCGGGGACCCTCGACCAGCCCAGCTGCTCGCCGACGAGCTGCTCGTACTCCTTGCTCGAGGCCCAGGAGACGAACTTCCAGGCGTTCTCCTGCTTCGTGCTCGCGGCCTGGATGCCCCACGACCAGGCGTAGAGCCAGCCCGAGCTCTTCGTGCGGACGACCGGTGCCGGGGCGTACCCGAGCTTGCCGCGCACCGGCGAGTCCTTGGCCTCGAGCGAGCCGGCCGCCGACGTCGCGTCGTACCACATCGCCACCGAGCCCTGCGTCAGGTTGTTGAGGCACTCGGTGAACCCGGCCTGCGGGGCACCGTTCTCGCCGTGGGCCCGGACGAGGTCGACGTAGAACTGGACGGCCTGCCTGAACTCCGGGGCGTTGACCTTGGGTGTCCAGTCCTTCTCGAACCACGTGCCACCGAAGGTGTTGACCACCGTGGTGAGCGGGGCGAAGACCTGCCCCCAGCCGGGCTGGCCGCGCAGGCAGATGCCCTTCATGCCCGGCCGCGCACCGTCGACCTTGGCGGCGATGTCGGCGACCTGCGGCCACGTCGGGGCGGCCGGCATCGTCACGCCCTTGGACTGCAGGACGTCCTTGCGGTACATGAGGAAGGAGGACTCGCCGTAGAACGGCTCGCCGTAGACCTTGCCGCCGTAGGACAGCGAGGTCTGCATGGGCTTGAGGATGTCGGCCTGGTCGAACCCCGGGTCCTTGGCCAGGAAGGGGTCGAGCGGCGAGATCCACTTGGCCTTGGCGTAGATCGGGATCTCGAAGTTGGAGACCGTCGCGACGTCGTACTGCCCTGCCTGGCTGGAGAACTCCTGGCTGATCTTGTCGCGGACGTCGTTCTCCGGGAGCACCGTGAAGTTGACCGTGATGCCGGTCCGGGCCGTGAAGTACTTGGCCGTCAGCTGCTGCAGGTCGACCATCTGCGGGTTGTTGACCATGAGCACGCTGATGCTGTTCGGGCCGCCCCCTCCGATGCCGCCGCCGCCCCATCCGGCGCAGCCGGCGAGACCGGTGACGATGCCCGTCGCCAGCCCGGCCACCAGCACCCGTCGCCCGACCCGTCGTCGTCGGTGCCCGACCTCGCCTCGTCGCACGTCTCCTCCTTGAGTTTCGCTCATTTGAGCGCTGCAGCGCACATATGAGTAAAGTGACTGGCGTCACCGCTGTCAACCGTTCGGCGGCAGGCAGGACGGGCGTCGAGTGCGGAAGGAGGCGAAAGTGAGGGGTGCTGCCACGAACGACCGCCGGACACGCCAGACTTCGCGTGTGAAGGACGCGGCCATCGAGCGACGCGGCCCGGCCGAGCTCGTGCTCGCGGCCGCGGTCGCGCGGCGCCACTACCTCGCCGGCCAGTCGAAGGTCGAGATCGCCGACGACCTCGGCCTGAGCCGGTTCAAGGTCGCCCGGCTCATCGACTTCGCCCGCGAGGCCGGGATCGTGCGCATCGAGATCGTCGCCGACGGCGAGCTCGACCTCGACCGTTCCGCACGCCTCCAGGAGCGCTACGGCCTGCGGCACGCCGTCGTCGTGGACGGCTCGCGCGTCGAGGCGTCGGCGCTGGCCGACCACCTCGGGCTGGCCGCCGCGCGCCTGCTCACCGACATCGTCCGCGACGACGACGTGCTCGGCCTGCCGTGGTCGCGCTCGGTCGATGTCATGACCCGCTCGCTGCACGACCTGCCCCCCGTCGACGTGGTGCAGCTGAGCGGCGCGATGGAGGTCGAGGGCCACGACAGCAGCGCCGTCGACATCGTCCGCCGGGCCGCCCGGGCCACCGGCGGGGGGTCCTCCATCTTCCACGCGCCCCTCCTGCTCGACGACGCCGCCGGCGCGGCCACGCTGCGGCGCGAGCCGCAGGTCGCCAAGGTCCTCGCCCGCGCCTCTCGCGTCACCATCGCCGTCATGGGCGTCGGCGCGTGGGCCCCAGGCCTGTCGACGATCCACGACGCCGTCGCCCCCGCCGACCGCAAGGCCCTGGCCCGCCTCGGCGTCGTCGGCGAGATCGCCGGTGTGCTGTTCGACGCGTCCGGCACCGTCATCGAACCTTCGCTGTCCGAGCGCGTCGTCACGATCAGCCCGGAGGCGCTGCGCGGGATCGACGAGGTCGTCGCCATCGCGTCCGGAGCGCAGAAGGGGACGGCGGTGCGTGCGGCCCTCACCGGGCGGCTCGTCAACGCCCTCGTCGCCGACGCCACCCTCGCCGACGCGCTCCTCGGCTGACCCCGCGCTGACCTCGCGCTGACCTCGCGCTGACCCGCGCCGGCCCTGCGCCCGAGCCCTCCGCGTCCGACCCCTCTTCACCGTTCCCTCGAACGCGGCCGGCGACACGCCCACGATCAGAGACGCGCCCGGCTGTGGCCGCCGATCCGGTGTGTGATGAGACCGGCAGTCCTCCCCGTGCGCGGTGGTCCGTGCTCTAGGTTCGGGAGCCAGTGCCGTCGTCAGCGAAGGAGCCAGCGTGCAGATCGGTGTACCCCGAGAGACGCGTGCCCGCGAGACGCGGGTCGCCGCCACGCCCAAGACCGTCGAGCAGCTCGTCGCCCTGGGCTACGAGGTCGTCGTCGAACGCGGTGCCGGCGCCCTCGCGAGCTTCGCGGACGCCGCCTACGCCGAGGCCGGCGCGCGCCTCGTCGAGCGTGAGGAGGCCTGGGGCTCCGACGTGGTGCACCAGGTCAACGCGCCCTCCGCCGCCGACATCGCGCTGCTGCGGCCGGGTGCCGTGCTCGTGTCGCTCATGGCGCCCGCCCTGAACCCGGACCTCCTCGAGAACCTGCGGGCCGCCTGTGTCACCGCGATGGCGATGGACGCCGTGCCGCGCATCAGCCGGGCACAGTCGCTCGACGTCCTGTCCTCGATGGCCAACATCGCCGGGTACCGAGCGGTCGTCGAGGCCGCGCACGAGTTCGGCTCGTTCTTCACCGGGCAGGTCACCGCCGCGGGCAAGGTCCCTCCGGCCAAGGTCCTCGTCGCCGGGGCGGGTGTCGCCGGTCTGGCTGCCATCGGCACCGCCCGCTCTCTCGGTGCCATCGTGCGGGCGACCGACGCGCGCCCCGAGGTCGCCGAGCAGGTCGAGTCGATGGGGGCCGAGTTCCTTCCCGTGCAGGTGGCCGAGACCGAGCTGTCCCCGTCGAGCGACGGCTACGCCAGGGAGATGGGGGAGGCGTTCAACCGCGCGGCGGCCGAGCTGTACGCGTCGCAGGCACCGGACGTCGACATCGTCGTCACGACCGCGCTCATCCCGGGCCGCCCGGCGCCACGGCTCATCACGGCCGAGATGGTCGCGACGATGAAGCCGGGGTCGGTCATCGTCGACATGGCCGCGTCCAACGGGGGCAACGTCGAGGGCTCGGTCCCCGACGAGCTCGTCGTGACCGCCAACGGCGTCAAGATCATCGGCTACACCGACCTGGCCGCCCGCCTGCCCACCCAGGCCTCTCAGCTCTACGGCACCAACCTCGTCAACCTCATGAAGCTGCTGACCCCCGGCAAGGACGGACAGGTCGTCCTCGACCTCGACGACGTCGTGCAGCGCAACATGACGGTCGCCAAGGACGGCGAGCTGCTGTGGCCCCCGCCCCCGATCCAGGTCAGCGCCGCACCCGTGCCGGCCCCCGCGTCCGCCCCCAAGGTCGTGAAAGAGCCTGAGCCACCGAAGGACCCGCGCCGAAAGTATGTGGCGATGGGCATCGGTGCCGTGCTGTTCGCCCTCATCGCCGCCTTCTCGCCCACCAGCTTCCTCGGACACTTCACGGTCTTCGCGCTCGCGGTCGTCGTCGGCTACTACGTCATCGGGCACGTGCACCACGCGCTGCACACGCCGCTCATGTCCGTGACCAACGCGATCAGCGGCATCATCGTCGTCGGGGCCCTGATCCAGCTGGGCCAGTGGCGAGGCGGGATCTCCGGCGTCATCGTCGTCCTGGCGTTCCTCGCCACGCTGATCGCGAGCATCAACATCTTCGGTGGCTTCCTCGTGACCCGCCGGATGCTGACCATGTTCCGGAAGGGCTGAGCGCCGATGGACCTCGCACTGATCCAGGCCGCCTACATCGTCGCGGCCGTGCTGTTCATCCTGTCCCTGGCCGGCCTGTCGAAGCACGAGACCGCCAAGGACGGCAACGTCCTCGGCATGGTCGGCATGGCGCTCGCGCTCGTCGCCACGCTGTGGCTCGCGCTGCGCGGGTCGGGAGCCACGAGCTGGCTGCTCATCGTCGTGGCCATGGCGATCGGCGCGGGCATCGGGATCTGGCGGGCGCGACGCGTCGAGATGACCGGCATGCCCGAGCTCATCGCGATGCTGCACTCGTTCGTCGGCGCCGCCGCGGTGCTGGTCGGGTTCAACACCTTCCTGGCATCCGGGTCCTCGGTGACCTCCGACGGCGTGCACCTCGTCGAGATCTTCCTCGGGGTCTTCATCGGCGCGGTGACCTTCACCGGATCGATCGTCGCGTTCCTCAAGCTCTCGGCGCGCATCTCGAGCAGGCCACTCATGCTGCCGGCGCGGCACTGGCTCAACCTCGCGGCCCTCGTCGTGTCGGCCGGGCTGCTCGTGTGGTTCGTGGCGTCGCACTCGATCCTGCCGCTCCTGGTCATGACGGCGATCGCGCTGGCCTTCGGCTGGCACCTCGTGGCCTCGATCGGCGGCGGCGACATGCCCGTCGTCGTGTCGATGCTCAACAGCTACTCCGGTTGGGCGGCGGCCGCGGCCGGCTTCATGCTCGGCAACGACCTGCTCATCGTCACGGGTGCGCTCGTCGGCTCGTCCGGTGCCTACCTGTCGTACATCATGTGCACCGCGATGAACCGCTCCTTCGTCTCGGTCATCGCCGGCGGCTTCGGCTCCGACGGTGCGGTGACGAGCGGCGACGTCGACTACGGCGACCACCGCGAGACGAACGCCGAGGAGGTCGCCGACCTGCTGACCCACGCGTCCTCCGTCGTCATCACGCCCGGCTACGGCATGGCGGTCGCGCAGGCGCAGTACCCGGTCGCGGACCTGACCGCGAAGCTGCGTGAGCGCGGCGTCGACGTGCGGTTCGGCATCCACCCGGTCGCGGGGCGCCTGCCCGGGCACATGAACGTGCTGCTGGCCGAGGCCAAGGTGCCCTACGACATCGTCCTCGAGATGGACGAGATCAACGACGACTTCCCCGAGACCGACGTCGTCCTCGTCATCGGCGCCAACGACACGGTCAACCCTGCCGCTGCGGAGGACCCCAGCTCACCCATCGCCGGGATGCCCGTGCTGCAGGTGTGGAACGCCAAGGATGTCGTCGTGTTCAAGCGCTCGATGAACGCGGGCTACGCCGGTGTCCAGAACCCGCTCTTCTTCCGGGACAACAGCGCCATGCTCTTCGGCGACGCCAAGGAACGCGTCGAGGACATCATCAAGGCCCTCTGACCCGGCCCGCCCCGACCCCGCCCACCCCCCTCCTCTTCCGCACCGAACGAGTCGTTCGGTGCCGAAAGTGCTGGTGGACCGACGCGTTCGAGCCCGAACACCGCGTTCGGCACCGAACGACTCGTTCGGTTGGGGCCGCGAGCCGTGCCGGGAACCGAACGACTCGTTCGGTGGGGAGACTGGGCTGTGCGTCTTCAGCTGGCCCGGGCGCGGTCGCGGGCGAGGGCGGCTTCGATGCGTGCGCGTACCTGAGCCGGGTGATGCAGGTCTGCCCACGTCAGGCGCACGACCTCGTAGCCGAGCCGGCGGAACCCGTCCTCACGACGCTTCTCGGCGAACAGCATCGACTGCGCCTGGGCTGCCGAGTCGGCCGCGTACTTGTCCCGACCGTCGAACTCGACGAGCACGCGAGTCCCGCGGACGACGAAGTCCGCCCGCTCCGGATGCCCGTGCGCGCCGATGGTGCCCGGCTCGAACTGCGGCTCGAGGTCGTAACCCAGTCCACGCAGCACGAGAGCCGTCATCGACTCTCCGGGGGACTCGTGCCGCGCGTCCAGCCACGGTATGGCAGCGCGCGCCCGGATGAGCCCTCGCTGGCCACGCAGCGCGGTGGCTGCGGCCATGATCTGGTGGCGCGTCGCATCGCCGCGCCTCAGCGCGCCGTCGCCCGCGACGACGAGGGACGTGACGTCGAGCAGGCCGGCCTGGACGACGGCCAGGGCCGGATGAACCGTCACGTCCCGATGCGGCAGGGCCGGTGCGTCGATCGCCTCGTGCATGCGCACCCGACTGTACGAGCGGAACCCGGCATCCGGTCCGAGCCACATGAGGTGGACCGTCCCGAGGTCGACGGCCTCCAGAGGGAGCTGCAGGAGCACGAGAGCCGAGCCGTGGCTGGCGACCGCCTGGCCGTCGTACTCCTGCAGCAGGGCCGTGGTGCGCAGCAGGTGCCGGTCCCGGGCGTCGCGAGGACGCCGCGTCGCGTACCAGCCACGGTGCAGGGGGAAGGCCTGGCCGGCCCGGACGCGTCGCCTCATCTCAGCGCTGGTGACGCCGCACGTCCGGGCATGTGCGGCCGAGACGACGTCCTCATGGGCCAACGAGGCGAGATCCATGGAGTCGATGGTGGCCCACGGGGCAGGGAGCTCGCTGCGGCCCTGTGGACAACCGCCGGTCGAGCCCGGGCCAGGGACTGTCTCTTATACACATCTGACGCTGCCGACGACGGA
>NZ_JBNDHY010000131.1:0-12053 GCF_056755315.1 Monashia sp. HAY1-2A | reverse complement strand
GTACTGCTCCACCTTCGACTCCACGCCCGAGGGCAACATCGGCCCGATCACCGACCTCCTGCTCCAGCTCACGGGAATGCAGACGTCGGTGATCTGCCCCTCGTCGCCGGTTCACGGTCGAACGGTCTACCAGGGACATCTGTTCGTGGGCGACCGGCTGCTGTCGGAGTCACCGATGCGTCAGCACCCGCTGACCCCCATGGCCGATGCAGACCTGGTCCGGTTCCTGGCTCGACAGACGACGGGCCGGGTCGGCCTGGTGAGCTGGCCAGAGGTCGCGTCGGGACGCTCGTCGGTCCGAGAGGCGGCTGACCGCCTCGCGGGATCTGGTGTTCGCCATGTCGTCACGGACGCGATCAGTGCCGACGACCTCAGGGCCGTCGTCTCCGCGATGCAGGGTCGCGCGCTCCTGACCGGGGGAGCCGGGCTGGCCGAGGCGTGGGCGGAGGCCGTCCACGCCCGGCTCCACTCGGGGGTGGAGCCTCCGGGCATCACGACTCCGGCCCCGGGCGCCACGCCTCCGGCTCCGGGCACGGGGCCGGAGGCCGACCGGACCCCCGACGAGGACCCCTCCGCAGGAGGCACGCTCGTCCTGGCCGGCAGCTGCTCCGCCGCGACCCTCGCCCAGGTCACGGAGGCCAGAGCCGCCTTTCCCACCTACCGGCTCGACCCGGTGCGAACGCCCCGTCCGGCGCAGATGCTCCAGGAGGCGCTGGCCTGGCTGCAGGCGCAACCCGCCGACCGACCGCGACTCGTCTACGCGTCGGCGACACCCGACGAACGTGCGGAAGCGGTTGCAGCCATGGGATCCCGTACGGCCGAGCACCTGGAACACGTGCTGGGTGCCTTGGCCGTGCACGCCGCCGCCGACGGCACCCGCCGGTTCGTCGTCGCCGGCGGGGAGACGTCCGGGGCCGTCGTCTCCGCCCTCGGCATCCGGCAGGTGCTGGTCGAGGACGAGCACGAACCAGGGGTTCCCTGGTGCACGACCGAAGGGCGCCGTCCCATCCGGCTCCTGCTCAAGTCCGGCAACTTCGGCTCGAGCCGACTGCTCGTGGAGGCCGCCACATGAGGCCTCGTGGAGAAGGGACGCTCGCCGCAGCCGAGGGCATCGCCAGGCTCGGGGCGTCGATCTTCGCCCGTGGCCTCACTCCCGGCCGCACCGGGAACCTCAGCTGCCGGGTCGGCGACGAGATCGTCGTGACACCGACCGGGGCCAGCCTCGGGTCTCTGGATCCGCACCGGCTCGCGATCATCGACATGGAGGGTCGTCCCATCAGGGGCGCTCTGCCCTCCAAGGAGGCCGGTATGCATGCCGCGCTCTACCGCGCCCGTCCGGCCGCCCGCGGGGTCGTGCACCTCCACAGCACCCACGCCGTCGCCGTCTCGTGCCTGGCCGACATCGACGAACGGTCTGCGGTCCCACCGCTGACCGCCTACTTCGCGATGCGCGTGGGGCAACTGCCGCTGGTCCCGTACTTTGCGCCCGGGGACCCCGCGCTAAGCGTCGCGGTGGAGGAGCTGGCTCGCCGGCACCCCGTGATGCTGCTCGCCAACCACGGCTCCGTCGCGGCCGCCGACGACCTCCTCTCCGCGGCCGATGCGGCGGAGGAGATCGAAGAGACAGCTCGGCTCTGGCTGATGCTGCGTGACCAGCCCACCAGACCGTTGACCAGCGCCCAGCTCACCTCCCTTGTAGCAGGCCGCACAGCAGGTTGTGAAGCGATCACGGCCGCCCGCAGCGCCACCTCGGCGACCGAGCCAGTACGTGATCGACTGCAGGAGGAGGAACGAGCGTGATGCGTCGTGTTGTTCTGGTTCACACGGTGGCCGGACTGGTGCCGGTCTTCCAGGATCTGGCCAAGGGACTACCCGAGGACGTGAAGGTCTCCAACATCGTGGACGAGTCCTTGCTGGAGGATGCGATCGCGGCCGGGGGGCTCACCCAGTCGGTGAACCGCCGGGTCGTGGACCACGTCCTGTCGGCCGCGGACAGCGGTGCCGTGGCCGTCCTTGCCACGTGTTCCTCGATCGGTCCTGCGGTGGAGATCGCCTCGAGACTGGTCGATGTACCGGTTCTGCGCATCGACCAGCCGATGGCATCGGCCGCTGTCGAGAGTGGTCGGCGGATAGGTGTGCTGGCTACGGTCGCATCGACGCTCAACCCTACGGTCGAGCTCCTGCGACGCTGCGCCCACGACCTCGAGAAGGACGTGGAGGTCAGCCCCGTCCTGATAGAGGGGGCCTTCGCGGCGATGAGGTCCGGTGATGCAGGAAGGCACGACGAGCTCATCGTCGAGGCCCTCATGGATCTGGCACTGCGCGTGGACGTGATCGTGCTCGCACAGGCGTCCATGGCGCGGGTGGTCGCCACTGTCGATCCGGGCGCCCTGTCCGTCCCGGTGCTGTCCAGTCCCGGCTCGGGGATCGCCGGGCTCGCGGCGGTGCTCTCGTAGGTCCCACGGAGTCCCGGTGGGAGACGGCGAGACGGGTCGTCTCCCGTGAGCTGCGCTCGCGGCCGGGTGCACGACGAAGCCGCAGGCCCGGACATGTGTCCTGACCTGCGGCTTCGTGCTGGAGCGAGCGACGGGAATCGAACCCGCGTATCCAGCTTGGGAAGCTGGCGCTCTACCATTGAGCTACGCTCGCACGGGCCGCCGCACGGTGCCCCACGAGGGGTGCGAGGCGGCACGCGGCGTCAGTGTAGCCGACGCCCGACCCCGTCCACGCACCGTCTCCCCAAGGCCCGACATCCACCATGGACCTCGCCAAGCAGACCGCCCTCGTCGAACACGTGCGGAGCCGGGGCGGCGACTCCACGCAGGTCGCCGTGACGCTCGAGCAGTTCTTCGAGGGCAACGACTGCGAGTGGTCGATCGCGCCCAACCGCGACGAGGCCATGCCCCTCGACACGGTCCGGCGCGTGCTGTTCGACCTGCGCGAGCGCCCGGAGGTGCATGACGTGCGCGTCGAGCTCGACGTGCTCGAGTTCCAGGCCTACCCCGACGACGAGTGGCCCTACGCCAGTGGCGTGGCCGTCATCACGACCCTCATGCCGGAGGAGGTCGACGCCATGACCATCGACGCCGAGACGCAGCCCAGCGGGGGCCCGGCGAGCCGGCTGGACTGGCTCGTCGACGCGCCCGCGATGCCCGACGGCCACCACTACGTCGGCGTGTGGTGGGACTGATGGACGGGCTCGTCGAGTCGCGACCGGAGCAGGTCACCGCACCGCTCTGCTACCACGCCGAGGGGCCGGTCTGGTCAGAGTCCTGGGGCGGACTGCGGTGGGTCGACCTGCTCGCCGGGGACGTCCTGACGCTGCACGCCGACGGCTCGGTCGCCTCGCTGCACGTCGGTGACGTCGCGGCGTTCGTGCGACCGCGAACGGGCGGTGGCTACGTCGTCGGCACCGAGCGCGGTCTGGCCCTGTCCGCGGACCCAGAGACCGAGCCGACGCCCTGGCTGACCCTCTGGGACGACACGTCGGTCCGGATGAACGAGGGTGGGTGCGACCCGCAGGGCCGCCTCCTCGCCGGCTCGATGGCCCACGACCGTGCCCCCGGTGGCGCCCGGCTCTACCGCGTCGACCCGGACGGCCGCGTCACGACAATCCTGCCGGACGTCACGATCTCCAACGGCATCGACTTCTCGCCCGACGGCGCGCGCGCCTTCTACGACGACACCCCGACCGGCCGCACCGACGTGTTCGACGTCGTCGACGGCGAGCTGACGAACCGCCGTCCGTTCCACACGGCCGACGTCGGCCATCCCGACGGCCTGACCGTCGACTCCGCGGGCAACGTCTGGGTCGCGCTCAACGGTGCCGGCCGCGTCCGCTGCCTGTCCCCCTCCGGGGACGTCCTCGCCGAGGTCGTGCTGCCCGTCAGGCAGACGACGGCGTGCACGCTGGGTGGCCCGGACCTGCGCGACCTCTACATCACCACCTCGCGGGAGAACCTCAAGGACCCCGAGCCCGAGGCGGGGTCGGTCTTCCGGGTCCGCGTCGCCGTGCCCGGCAGACCGGTGCTGCCCTTCGCCGGCTGACTGTCCGGGCTCACTGTCCCGGCGGGGGTCTCGCCGCCGGGCTAGGGTCCGGGGTAGGGCCCGGGGACCGGACCCGGGTACCCGCCACGGGGCAGGAACCCGACGCCCCGTCGGCTCCTCCGGGACCTGAGGCCGGACGTCCCGGCGCCTGCAGCGCCCTCTGCCGTGCCACCGGTCGGGTCCCCTGCCAGGCCCTCCGCGGACGCCGCGTCGACGCCGAGGAGGCTGCGCGTCAGGCGTTCGCCCTCGGACAGCAGCTCGTCGAGGGCGAGGCGGAGGTGCTCGTCCGACGGCGGCTCGGCGGCCAGGGCCGCCGCGAGGACCGCCCGACGGACCAGCTCCTTGGCGAACGAGGCCGTCGTGCCCTCGGACCGGACGGCAGCGGCCGAGATCGCCTCCGGACCGAAGAGGTGCCCGCCGTAGAGCCGGAGCAGCTCGCGGCGTCCGGCGCGGTCGGGCAGCGGGATCTCGGCCGCGAGGTCGACCCGGCCCGGGCGCTGCGCGAGCGCCACCTCGAGGTCCTCGACGCGGTTGGTCGTCAGGACGAACGCGACGTCGGCGTCGGCATCGAGCCCGTCGAGCGCGTCCAGCACCTCGAAGAGCAGCGGAGAGGCGCCCATCGGTGCGAACGAGCGGTCCTCGGCCACGAGATCGCAGTCCTCGAGGACGACGACGGCCGGCTGGTGCGCCCGCGCGACCTTCGCGGCGTCGTGGATGAAGCGCAGCGAGCCGCCGCTCAGGAGCACCGCCGTCGTGCCGGGAGTCGCCGACAGCAGGTAGCGCACCGTGTGCGTCTTGCCGGTACCCGGGGGCCCGTAGAGCAGGACCCCGCGCTTGAGGTGCTGGCCGTGGGCCCGCAGGCGCTCACGGTGCTCACCCATCCCGATGACGTGGTGCGCCACGCGGTCGAGCAGCCCGTCGGGCAGGATGACCGCCGCGGCGTCGACGGTCGGACGCGCCACGAACGTCACCCCGGCCATCCCCGGGCCGTAGGGGTCGCCGCCGAACGTCAGCACCTGGCCACGGAGGATGCTGCGGGCGTCCATGAGCTCCTGGACCCGCGCCATGAGCCGGTCGGAGGTGTCGCGGTCGCGCGACATGACCTCGATGCTGCCCGCCTCACGGCCGAACTGCCGGTTCATGCCCTGCTGGCGCACGGCCACCGGCTCGCCCTCGAACCGGAACATCCTGATGCCCGAGGTGACGACCTGCCGGTGGTCCTCCTTGCCGGGGCCGGTGGGCATGCGGCCGTAGTCGACCTGCCCCACCGGAAGGCCCATCCCGTGGATGCTCTGGACGAGGTCGCCGAGGGACATGTGGTGCCGGGCGTCACCGGCGATCCCGACGACGCTGCGCCCCGGGTCGGTCCCCGACACCTCGTCCAGGGCGATGTCGGCGTCGACGAGCCGGTGCGGCATGACCGGCTCCGACACGACGGCCAGGCCCTGCGGCGACACCCCGAGATGGGCCTCGAGCACGTCGACGAGCCGTGGCCCGCCGGCGTCGTCGGGCAGCTGCTCGAGCATCCGCCGGACGAGCTGCCGGAACTCGGCCACGAGCTCGCGCGTCCCCGCCTCGTCCCTCGGCTGCTCCGTCATGACCCAACGGTAGGCGAGCCCGGGTACCGCACGCGCCTGGAGCGACCGACCGTTCGGACCGGATCCGGCGGGCCTCGCGAGCGGTCCGCGGGCCGACGCCGCCTGCACGGTAGCCTCGACCCGTGCTGCTCTCCGACAAGGACATCCGGGGCGAGGTCGACGCCGGTCGTGTCGTGCTCGACCCGTGGGACGAGAACATGGTCCAGCCGTCGAGCGTCGACGTCCGGCTCGACAAGTTCTTCCGGCTCTTCGACAACCACAAGTACCCCTACATCGACCCGGCGGCCGAGCAGCCGGAGCTGACGCGTCTGGTCGAGGTCGGTCCGGACGAGGACGGCTTCGTCCTGCACCCGGGGGAGTTCGTCCTCGGGTCGACGCTGGAGGCCGTGTCGCTGCCCGACGACCTCGCCGCCCGCGTCGAGGGCAAGAGCTCCCTCGGCCGCCTCGGCCTCCTGACGCATGCCACCGCGGGCTTCGTGGATCCCGGGTTCTCCGGCCACGTGACGCTCGAGCTGTCGAACGTCGCGACGCTGCCGATCATGCTCTACCCGGGCATGAAGATCGGCCAGCTGTGCTTCTTCCGGCTCAGTAGCCCGAGCGAGAACCCTTACGGCTCAGCGAAGTACGGCTCGCACTACCAAGGTCAGCGCGGTCCGACCGCCAGCCGCTCCTTCCAGAACTTCCACCGGACGCCCGTGTGAGCAGGACGCTCGAGGGGCCGTCGCGCGTCGTCGGCCCGCCCACGGACGACGGTCTCCCGCCGGCGACCCTCGTCTGGCACGCCCGGCCCGCCGACGCCCGCGTCGTCGTCCTCGTCCTGCACGGCGGCGCCATCGGGGGGTTCGAGCCGAACCGGCCGTGGTCGCACAACGTCGCCCGGCTCGTGCCGTTCGCGCGAGCGCTGGCCCGCAAGGTGCCCGGGCCGGTCGCCGTGGCACGGCTGCGGTTCCGGGTTCGGGGGTGGAACGGCGACGACGCCATGCCGGTGCTCGATGCCCGCTGGGCCCTGGGTCGGCTGCGCGAGACGTACCCCGACGCGTCGATCGCGCTCGTCGGTCACTCGATGGGCGGTCGCACCGCCTTGCACGTCGGCACCGAGCCCGGGGTGCGCCTCGTCGTGGGCCTGGCGCCGTGGATCGAGCCCGGTGACCCGCGCCCCGGCCCGGGTCAGCGCACCGTCGTCGTCCACGGGGACCGGGACGTCGTCTGCGGCCTGAGCCGTTCCCGGCGCCTCGTCGAGACCATGCAGGCCGAAGGTCTCGACGCCTCCCTCGTGCGCGTCGAGCGGGGCGACCACGCGATGCTCGTGCGCTGGCCCCTGTGGACGCGCCTCGTCACCGGCATCGTCACCGCGACGTTCGCCGAGGAGCTGGGCCACGACGAGGAGCCGGCGAGTGGGCCCGAGGGCGCCGTCGTCGCCCAGGTCGTCCACTCCGGCGGCGTCACCCTCGACCTCTGAGGCAGGCGTGACGCCTCCGATCCGGCTGTCCCGGAAGGGCGCCCGAGCCCCCCGCGGCTGAGCCTCCCAGGTCAGGCGGGCCCCAGCGGGTCCGCGGCGACCCACTCGTCGACGATGTCGACCGCAGCCGCCACCGCGGGCGCAAGGTCGTGGTCGTCCGGCTCTCCTGCGAGGTGCCCGCACCGGGCCATCAGCTCGGACAGCTCGCCGGCGACCCGTCGCCCGCCCAGGACGAGCGCGCGGACAGCGGTGACGAGCTCGAGGGCGATGATCTGCCGGTAGGCCTCGGCGGCCTCGGTGAGGCGGGCCGACGACACCGAGGCGTGGCTCGCACCGTCCTCGACCCCGGCGGAGACCGAGACCCACTGGATCGAGCGCGCCGCCGACGCGGCCTCCCGGATGAGCGCCATGGCCGAGGCGGCGCCGTACTCCAGGATGAGCAGGCCGGAGGAACCCACCTCCGGACCGGCGAGGAACCGGGGCAGACCGCTCGCAGGGTCGGTCAGCAGATGGGAGATGCGAGACGCGCTCGTGTGCGCCGAGCCGACGAGGGCCAGCAGGGTCGAGTCGACGGCGAGGGCCAGGTAGGCCTGGTGGAAGCCGCCGTGGTGCGCGACGCCGGGCGGGTCGTCGTCCGTCAGGACCGCGGGGTTCTCGCTGCCGCTGTTGACGAGTGCCTCGACGACGCGGCGCAGGTCGTCGATCTCGTCGAGGAGCGGGCCGTGCACCTGCGGGAAGGTGCGCAGCCCGAAGAAGTCCTGCAGCTGGGCCGGCTCGACGGTGCTGCCGTGCACGAGCCGGGTGACGGTGACGGCCGCGGTGACGGCGCCCGGGAACGGGGTGACCCTCGGCACGGCCGGCCCGAAGGCCTCGAGGTTGCCGCGCAGCGCGACGAACGACAGGGCGCACACAGCCATGGCGACGTCGGCGAGCCGGGCGAGCCGGCCGCAGCCGAGGGCAGCCTCGGCCAGGGTGAAGGCGCTGCTCGACATCAGGGGCAGCGCGTCGGACTCGTCCAGGGGCGCGGGGGCGAGCAGGGTCCCGTCGGCGGTGGGGCGCTCGCCGAGCAGGGTGAGACCGACCTCCGCGAGCGCGGTGAGGTCGCCGGTGCCGATGGCGCCGCGCCGGTGCACGACGGGAAGCCGTCCGTCCTCGGCCCTCGTGGTCTCCACGAGCGCCCGAAGGAGCGACCCGCTGGCGCCGGAGGTCCCGGCGAGCAGCTGGTTGACGCGGATCGCGAGGGCGCTGCGCACGGTCGCGGGCGGGAACGGCCCGCCCCAGCCTGCACCGTGGCTGCGCAGCAGGGCGTGCCCCGGTCTCGGCGACGTGCTCGCCCGGTCGCGGTTGGCGCCGACCCCCGACGTCCTGCCGTACACGGGCCGCACCAGGGCCACCTCGTGGGCGGCACGGGCGGCCCGGTCGACCCGGGAGGCCGCCTCGGGGTCGACCGCGAGGTCCGCCCGCCGGCCCAGCGCCTCGATGGCGGCGATCGTCAGCTGCTGCCCGGTCAGGGTGATGGTCATGTGCGGTCCTCGGATGACGGCCGGAGATTTCTCGGGCAACAGGGTGTCGCGCTGTGTCCGCAGTGTGCCAGACTGCCACTGGGCAGCAAAGGGCTGCCGCAGAATGAAAACGGCACTCGTTGCCTCTCGCTCGATCACCGACGAGGTGTCACCCATGACACGTCCATCACCCCCACGGTCGCCGCGATCCGCGTCCCGGTCCGTGGGTCGTTCGTCGCCCGCCTCTGAGCCGGTGTCGACGCCCGCCCCCGGCGCCGCCGCCACCCGTTCCGTCGAGCGCGCGCTCGGTCTCCTCGCACACGTCTGCGAGACGGCGCCCACGAGCCTGTCGGAGTGCGCCAAGGCCGTGGGGCTGTCCCCGACGACGGCCCTGCGCCTGCTGCGCACGCTCGAGGTCCTCGACTTCGTCAGCCGCGACGAGGACGGCGACTTCCACCCCGGATCCCTCGCGTTCCGGTTCGGGGCGGTCGCCCTCGGCCGCAACCAGATGGTCAAGGCCGCCCAGCCGGCCCTGCAGCGACTCATCGCCCGATGCGGCGAGTCCGCGTACCTCGGCGTCGCCGGGCGACCTGACGAGGCGGTGTACATCGCGATGGCCGAGGGGACGTTCTCGATCCGCCACGCCGGCTGGGTCGGACGCACCGTGCCGGTCGACGGCACGGCCATCGGTGCGGCCCTGCAGGGCCGCACGCCGGAATGCGGGTATGTGGTGGTGCGTTCCAAGGTCGAGGAGGACGTCACGGCCATCGCCGCCCCCATCGCGTGGCTGGGCGGCGTCGCGGGGGCGCTCAACGTCGTCGGGCCCTCCTACCGTCTGGACCCGCAACGGAGCCGTGACGTCGGCGTCGCCGTCGCCGCGGAGGCTCGAACGATCGCGCGAACCCTGTTCCCGACCCCCCACACGAATGAGGTGACGAGCCGATGATCCGGTTCGAGTCAGTGACGAAGCAGTACCCCGACGGCACCGTCGCGGTCGACGAGCTCAGCCTGACGGCCCCCACCGGCAAGATCACCGTGCTCGTCGGGCCGTCCGGGTGTGGCAAGACCACGTCGCTGCGGATGATCAACCGGATGATCGAGCCGACCGGTGGCCGCATCCTCGTCGACGACCGCGACACTGCCACCATCGACAGCGCCGAGCTGCGCCGGGGCATCGGCTACGTGATCCAGCACGCCGGACTCTTCCCGCACCGCACCATCGTGGCCAACATCGCGACCGTGCCCCTCCTGCTCGGGTGGGACCGCGACAGGGCGACGAGCCGGGCCCTCGAGCTGATGGAGCGGGTCGGGCTGCCCCAGTCGTTCGCCAAGCGGTTCCCCTCGCAGCTCTCGGGAGGCCAGCAGCAGCGCGTCGGCGTCGCGCGCGCCCTCGCGGCCGACCCGCCGGTCATGCTCATGGACGAGCCGTTCAGCGCGGTCGACCCCGTCGTGCGGGACCAGCTCCAGGAGGAGTTCCTGCGGCTGCAGGACGAGCTCGGCAAGACGATCGTCTTCGTCACCCACGACATCGACGAGGCGATCAAGCTCGGCGACCAGGTGGCCGTGCTCCGGGTCGGGGGCACGCTCGCCCAGCTCGCGGCCCCCGAGGAGCTGCTGTCCCGGCCGGTCGACGACTTCGTGGCCGACTTCGTCGGGCGCGACCGCGGCTACCGCACCCTCGGCTTCCGCACCGCGACCTTTCCGACCAGGGCGGAGCCGACGGTCCGGCTCGGCGCGCCCGCGGCCGACGCCCGGGCCGTCACGGCCGACCCCTGGGTCCTCGTCCTCGACGACGAGGACCACCCGCTGGGGTGGGTCGAGCCGGAGCGGCTCGACGGTCCGGTCACGCGGGAGGCCCTTCATCGCGGCGGCACGGTGGCCTCGACCGAGGGGTCGCTCCGGCAGGCCCTCGACGCGGCCCTGTCGGCGCCCTCCGGCCGAGGCGTCGTCGTCGGGCCCGACGGCGCCTTCGTGGGCACCGTGCGTGCCCGGGACCTCATCGAGCCCATCGAGGTGAGCGCCGCCGGTCAGCGGGCCCGGGACGCCGAGACCGAGGGTGTCGAGCCGGGCGTCGAGCCGGGAGTCGAGCCGGGAGCCGAGCCGGGCGTCGAGCCGGGCGTCGACTCGGCCGCAGCCGCGGAGACGAAGGTCGTCTGATGGACTGGTTCACCTCGCACCTCGACGACGTGTGGGGACTGCTCGTCACCCACGCCTACCTCGCCGGGCTCCCCCTCCTGCTGGGCCTGCTCATCGCGCTGCCCCTGGGCTGGACGGCCCGTCGCTTCTCGTGGGCCTACCCGCCCCTCATCATCGGCACCGGGTTGCTGTACACGCTGCCGTCGCTGGCCGTCTTCATCCTGCTTCCCGGCATCCTGCACACGCAGATCCTCGACCCCACCAACGTCCTCGTCGCCATGACGGTCTACACCGTGGCCCTGCTCGTCCGAACCGTCGCCGACGGCCTCGCTGCGATCCCCGACGACGTCCGGCTCGCCGCCAACGCCATGGGGTACCGACCTGTGCGGCGGCTGCTCGGGGTCGAGCTGCCGCTGGCCGTCCCGGTCATCTCCGCCGGTCTGCGGGTGGCCGCCGTCAGCAACGTCAGCATCGTCAGCGTCGCCGCCATCATCGGCGTGCAGCAGCTCGGCTCGCTCTTCACCGACGGGTTCAACCGTGACTTCTTCGCCCCCATCGTGACGGGCATCATCGCCTGTGGACTGCTGTCGCTGGTCTTCGACGTCATCATCGTCGTCGTCACCCGGCTGCTCACGCCCTGGGCCCGAGCGAGGACCGCCTCATGATCGCCGACATCATCGGCTGGCTCACCGACCCGGCCAACCGCGAGGACATCGTGCAGCGGCTCCTCGAGCACATCGAGTACGTGCTCCTCGCGACGGGCATCGCGGCCGTCGTCGCCGTCCCCGCCGGGATGTGGGTGGGCCACACCGGGCGAGGGAAGTTCGCGGTGGTCAACATCTCGGGTTTCGCGCGCGCCATCCCGACCCTGGGCCTGCTCTTCTTCATCGTCCTGTGGCTGGGCCCGAACCTCACCGGCGACCTCGCGTTCCTGCTGCCGAGCCTCATCGTCCTCGTCGTGCTCGCCATCCCGCCCATCCTCGCGGGCACGTACGCGGGCATCGACGAGGTCGACCCCGCGGCCCGGGACGCCGCGCGGGGGATGGGGATGCGTGGCTGGCAGGTGCTGTTCAAGGTCGAGGTGCCGTGCGCGCTCCCGCTGATCTTCTCCGGCGTGCGCTCGGCACTGCTGCAGGTCGTGGCCACCGCGACCATCGCCGCGACGGTGGGCCTCGGCGGGCTCGGCCGTTTCCTCATCGACGGGCTCGCGGTCCGCGACTACGCCCAGATGGCCTCCGGGGCCGTGCTCGTCGCCGCCCTGGCCCTCGCCATCGACCTCGTCGCGTCCATCGCCCAGCGGCTCGCCGTCTC
>NZ_JBNDHY010000130.1:0-12241 GCF_056755315.1 Monashia sp. HAY1-2A | reverse complement strand
CCCCCCCCTCCCCCAACGACACCCCCCTCCCCCCAGATTACTACGCGTCTCGTGGGCTCGGAGATGTGTATAAGAGACAGCTCCTCGGTCAGGCCGTCGCGCAGGAGGACGTCGGGTAGGCGGTGGCTGGGTGAGCTCTCGGCGAGCTGCTCGCGCACGAGGTCGTCACCGAGCTCGCGCACGTCGTCGATCTCCTCGGCGAACGTGCGGGTGCCGGAGGTCGGGGCCGCAGGCGGCAGGCAGAGCCAGTCCGAGATCCAGCCGGGCCTCCAGCTGTGGTCGAGGACGGCGCGGCGCACCGGATGCGCGTCGAGCATCGTGTGGAACGCCTCGCCGTGGGACGCCGCCAGGGCCCGCCCCTCCGGGTCGGACGGGCGGACGAGGTCGTTGAGGGCGCCGACGGTCTCGATGCGCGGCGACACGACGAACCGGCTCCGTGCGAGCAGGTCCGCCGAGATCTGCCAGGTCCCCATGTTTCGCCTCCTCCCGAAACATTAGCCCAGCGGCGGCGGCATCCGGCACGGTACGGGCGTGCAGACGTACCGACAGCTCTTCGCCGTCCCCGAGTTCCGCGTCCTCTTCCTCGTCCAGTGCCTCAACATCGGCTCGTACGCCGTCGCGTCCCTGGCGCTCGGCACCATCACCTTCGCCGCCACCGGTTCGCCCGTCCTCACGGCCCTGTCGATGTTCGGTGCCCCGCTGATGCGGATCGTCGGGCAGTCGCTCTTCGGCTCCGGCTCGGACCTCGTGCGGCCCCGCGCCGCGCTCGTGCTCGTCGTCGCGACGACGCTCGTCACCGACCTGCTCCAGGCGATCCCGGGGCTGGCCTGGGGCTGGCGCTTCGTGCTGCTCGCCGTCGGGCCGCTCATCACGTCGGCGCTCGGCGGGAGCATGATGGCCCTCGTCTCCGACATCCTCCCGCGCGACGGGTTCATCCTCGGCCGGGCCACGATGAACGTCGCCGTCGGCGGCATGCAGATCGTCGGCTTCGGCATCGGTGGCGTCCTGCTCGTCCGCTTCACGACGACGCAGCTGTTCCTCGGGTCGGCCGCGGCCCTGGCCGTCGCGGTGCTGCTGCTGCGGTTCGGCCTGTCCGACCACCCGCCACGGCACGGCGGCGCGTCCGTCGTGCGGCGCACCCGCCAGGTCAACCGGCGTCTCCTCGGCTCGCCCGTCGTGCGGCCCATCTACCTGACGCTCTGGGTGCCGAACGGTCTCATCGTCGGGTGCGAGGCGCTCTTCGTGCCGTTCGCCGGGCCCCGCGCCGGCTACCTGTTCGCGGTGACCGCGGCAGGCATGCTCGTCGGCGACGTGGTCGTGGGGCGTTTCCTGTCGATCCCCATGCGGGACAGGCTGATCGGGCCGTTGCGACTGCTGCTGGCAGTGCCCTACCTCGCCTTCTTCGTCGTGCCGTCGCTGCCGCTCGCCGCGGTGCTCGCGTTCGTGGCGTCGGCGGGGTACTCCGCGAGCCTGCCGCTGCAGGAGCGGCTCGTCACCCACACCGACGCCGAGGCCCGTGGCCAGGTGTTCGGCCTCCAGGGGACCGGGCTCATGGTCGGCCAGGCGGTCGGTGCCCTCCTGGGGGGCGCGGTCGCGACCGCCCTCGGCGTCGGACCGGACGCCGCGGCCCGTGCCATGGGCGTCATGGCGGTGGCGTCCGTCGTCGTGTCGCTGGCCCTGACGCCGGGGCTGCGACGGTCGCGGCCCGCCGTCGCCAGTGCCGAGCGCCTGCGGGTCTGACCCGGGCCCGTCGCGCCGCTCAGGACGCGACGAGGCCCCGGCGTCGAGCGATCGCAGCCGCCTCGGTGCGTCCGCTGGCGCCCAGCTTGGCGAGCAGGTTGGACACGTGGACGCTGACCGTCTTGGTGCTGATGAACAGCTGCTTGCCGATCTGCCCGTTGGTCAGGCCCCGGGCGAGCAGCTCGAGCACCTCCCGCTCGCGAGCGGTCAGCTCGGCCTGACCTGCCACGACGCGCGCGGCCGACCGCGCGGCCGCCGGCACCGCGCGCTCGAGCTCCGCGAGGAGGGGGCGGGCCCCGAGCCGTTCGGCGACGGCCCGTGCCGCGTCGGCCTCCTGACGCGCGGCGGTGTCGTCGTCGAGCGCGTGGAGGGCGGCCGCGAGCCGCGCCCGGGACCGGGCGGTCTCGTAGACGTGCCCGTACCGTTCGAAGGCGGCGACGCTCGCGCGCCACGCCGCGACGAGGTCGTCGGCACCGGGCGGGTCGTCGAGGTCGGTGGCGCGCCGCAGCCGCAGGGCCTCGGCCTCGGCCCGGGCCAGCCACGCCCACGTCTCGCGGCTCGTGCGCTCGAGGTCGGTGGTCTGCTCCGGGTCGGCGGGCTCGAACGTCGGTCGGGTGGTGCGCTCGACGGCCGGCTTGAGGGCGCCGATGCGGCGCGCCCGGGCCAGGAGGCGCTCGGTGAGCGCGACTATCCGCCGGCGGACGGCGGGATCGGCCGTCGCAGCCGCCGACGCGGCCTGGCCACCGACGAGGGCGGCGAGCCGGACGACGGCGTGGTACTCGCCCCACGCGGCGTCGAGCGTGCCGACGGCGTCCTCGACGAGCTCGACGAGCTCGTCGTGCCGCCCGGCGTCGCCGAACAGGTCGATGCCGGCCATCACGGAGAGCACGACCGCGAGACCGTCGTAGGACCACCAGCGCCGCAGCCGCGCGAACAGGTCGGTGTCGAGGGGTTCGCCGCGCCCGGCACGGACGTGCAGGAGGGCGCCGGTGAAGATCGTGCCGCCCGGCTCCGGTGCCGGAGCGTCACCGAGGTCGAGCCGACGGACCGCGCCGTCCCAGTCGCCGAGCTCGTAGGCGGTAAGGCCGCCGAGCAACCGGCACTCCTGGCCCCACGGCGCCCACTCGCGGTTCATCCGCCGTGCCAGCTCGGCGCCGGCGTCGTAGCGCTGCAGGGCGGTCGGCAGGTCGCCACGGCGGTGGGCGAGGGAGGCGAGCTGGTGCTGGGCGCGCAACCGCAGCGGGTCGCCAGGGTCGAGCCCGTCGAGCACCGAGCGCAGGTGCGTCTCGACCGCGTCGAGATCCTCCTGGACCTCGAGCACGCGCGCCTGGATGGTGCGAACGACGGCCAGCTGGCCGGCGAGCCCGAGCCGCTCGGCGAGCACCGACACCTCGTCGCCGACGCGTGAGGCCTCGATCCACAGCCCGAGGTCGATGAGCGCCTGGAGCCGCGCCGACAGGACGCGGACCCGCCGCTCGTCCGGCGTCGGCGGGTCGACGAGGGCGAGGGCCTCGTCGGTCAGGGCCAGGGCGTCGAGCGGCACGTCGAGGTTCCGCCCCACGTGCACGAGGGCGGCGAGCAGGTCGGCGCGCGCCTCCGGCCGCTGGGACCGGCCGGGGTGGGCGAGCCGGTCGCGCAGCAGGTCGACGGCCCGCACCGGGTCCCCCGCGACGGTCGCCGCCTCGGACGCGCGGAGCGTCACGTCGTCGCGCGCCGGGTCGTCCTCGTCGAGCCACGACAGCGCCCGTTCGAGGTGCTGCAGCGCGTCCTGCGGGCCACCCATGGACATCGCGGACTCCGCGGCGGCGCGGCTGGCCTCGACCGCCGTCGTCAGGTCGCCGACGGCGGCCGCGTGCCGGGCGCGCTCGGACGCCGGGGCCAGGCCGGGGTGCTCCGACAGGACCGACGCGTAGGCGCGGTGCAGCCGCAGCCGCTCCCCGGGCAGGAGCGAGTCGGCGACGGTCTCGCCGAGCAGCGCGTGCCGGAACGTGTACGCGGGGGGCCAGCGGGTCTCGAGGACGTGGTGCTCCACGGCGGCCGCGAGCGCGGCCTCGAGCTCGGCGTCGGGCAGGTCGACGACCCGGGCCAGGAGCTCGTGCCCGAGGTACTGACCGCCCTTGAGGGCGATGGCGCGAAGCACGCGCTGCGCGGTGTCGTCGAGCTGCTCCACGCGGGCCCGGAGGACCCGGCTCAGGCCACCGGTCAACGCCTGCCCGGCCGCGGCGCTCGCGACGAGCTCCTCGGCGAAGAACGGGTTGCCCTGGGCACGGGTCGCGATCTCGTCGGCGGTGCCGCGGTCGGTGGGGGCGCCCTCGAGGTGGGCCACGATCTGGCGGACCGCGTCGTCGGCCAGGGGCGCGAGCTCGATGCGCTCGACCCCGGCGATGCGCGCCCACACGGCGAGCGTCTCGTGGAGGGGGTGGCGTCGGTGCAGGTCGTCGGAGCGGTAGGTGACGACGAGGGCGACGTCAGTGGTGAACCCGCGGGTCAGCAGCAGGGTGAGGAGGTCGCGCGAGGAGTGGTCGGCCCAGTGGACGTCCTCGACGACGAGGAGGGCCGGCGTCGCGCCGCCGAGCGCGGTGAGCAGGGCGTGGACGCCCTCGGCCACCTGCCCGGGGTCCGTGGCCGGCGCGGCGGGCGCCGAGGCGGGGACCGACGCGATCGCCGCGGCAGCCGCGTCGGCGCGGGTCGGCAGCAGGCGGGCCAGGCCCGGGTGGGTGGCGAGCACCGCCTCGACGACCTCGGGGTGGCGCGCGTCGATCGCGCCGAGCAGCTCGACGAAGGGCAGGTAGGCGAGGTTGCCGCCGGCGAGCCCGACGCAGTGACCGACGGCGGTGAACCAGCCTGCGTCGGCGGCGTCGCTCGCCAGCTGTCCGAGCAGCCGGGACTTGCCGATGCCGGCGTCTCCGGACACGACGACGACGCCCCCGGTGCGCGTCCGGCCACCCGGTGCAGCAGCGGGTGCGGTACCGGGTGCGCCGGCGTGGAGCCCGACGGCGTCGAAGAGGTGGTGCAGGTCGGCGTCCCTGCCGATGAGGGAGCCGGTGCTGAACGGCATGGAGGGAATCATCCCGTACCCCGGCGACAGCGGCGGGAGGGGTGCACGCCTGTCGCCGGGGTCGGGGCCCGGGCCGGGGCCGGGTCCTGGGCCGGGAGTGGGAGCGGAGGCGGGACGGGTGGGGAGAGCGGTGGGCCTCGCCGCCGTCGCCGCCGGCACTGACGTCACCGCTCTCACCGGGCGCGCTCGGGGCGCTGCACCTCCCGGTCGGTGCGGTTGTGGGTCCGGCGGATGATCTCGAGGGAGGAGACGCGACGGGGCCGGTGCCCGGTGGGGGCGTAACGGGCCTCGACGGCCGCGCGGACGATGCTGTAGTCGCTGATCGACGTGCTCATGATCGGTGTCCTTCGCTGCTTCCGGATGGGTTCTGCTGACTCATCCAGAGTCGGCGGCTGAGGTAGGGCGGCACATCGGGTGACCTGCGTATCCGGCGTGGGCGCGCTACCTCAGACCGCTACCTCAGACGCGTGCGGGCCGTGCCGCGGCCGCCTCAGCCGAGCACGAGCGGCACGGCGACGGCGACCATGACCAGCGCCACGACGACGTCGAGCACCCGCCACGTCACGGGCCGGGCGAAGAGGGGAGCGAGCAGCCGTGCACCGTAGCCGAGGCCGGCGAACCACGCGGCGCTCGCGGCGATGGCGCCGACGACGAACCACCAGCGTTCGTCCGCACCCTGCTGGTTGGCCAGCGACCCGACGAGCAGGACCGTGTCGAGGTAGACGTGCGGGTTGAGCCAGGTCAGGGCGAGGACCGTGGCGAGGACGCCCCCGCGCCGCCCGGCCGTGGCCGCGTCGTCACCGGCGCGCAGGGCGGCCGGGTGCCGTGCGCTCCACAGCGACCGGACCGCGAACCCGACGAGGTAGGCCGCGCCGAGCCAGCGGGCCCACGCCAGCACCGCCGGGTGGTCGGTGACGACGCGCCCGACGCCGAGCACACCGGCGACGACGAGGAGGGCGTCCGAGGCCGCGCAGACGGTCACGACGAGACCGACGTCCCGACGCGTCAGGCCGGTGCGCAGGACGAAGGCGTTCTGGGCGCCGATGGCGACGATGAGGGAGGCCATGGTGAGGAAGCCGGCGAGGCTGGCGGTCATGACGACGACGCTAGATCGTCGCCACTCATCAGTGAAGCGACGTTTCCTTCGGGATCATTAGCATTGCTTCATGCGCCTGCGCCCGGACCAGCTGGCCGCCCTCCTCGCCATCATCGAGACGGGAACGTTCGAGGCCGCCGCGCGCCATCTCCACGTGACCCCGTCGGCCGTGAGCCAGCGGATCCGCGCGCTGGAGAACGAGATCGGTCACGTCGTGCTCGTCCGGGCCACGCCGTGCCGGGCCACGCCCGCCGGCGAGTCGCTCGTCCGCCTCGCGCGCCAGCAACGGCTACTGGAGGACGAGGTGACCCGCGACCTGGCCCCCGCGGCCGGGGGCGTCGTCGACCTCAGCGTCGCGGTCAACGCCGACTCCATGGCGACCTGGTTCGGTGCGGTGCTGCGCGAGGTCGCGACGTGGGACGGTGTCGTCCTGCGGCTGCGCGTCGAGGACCAGGACCACTCGGCGTCCCTGTTGCGTGCCGGTCAGGTGCTCGCGGCCGTCACGTCGGATCCCGCTCCGGTGCAAGGCTGTTCGACCGAACCTCTCACGACCCTGAGGTACGCGCCCGCCGCGACGCCGGTCCTCGTCGACCGGTTCGCGCGCGGGCGTGGTGTCGACTGGGCCGCGATGCCCGTGGTGCGCTTCAACGCCAAGGACGACCTCCAGCAGCGGGTCCTCGATCGGCACGGCGTCACGACCGCACCACCGACGCACGAGGTGCCCGACGGTGGCGGCTTCGTCACCGCGGTGCGCTCCGGTCTCGGCTGGGGCATGCTGCTGGAGTCCCAGCTGGCACCGGCCGTGGCGGCCGGCGAGGTGGTGCGGATCGGCGGGCGCGACCACGTCGACGTCCCGCTCTACTGGCAGCGCTGGCGCCTCGGGTCCGGCCACCTCGACCGGCTCACCGACGTGGTCAGGCGGGCGGCGACGCGGGGTCGTCAGCACGGCCGAGCCACTCCCGCCACGCCGCGAACCCGCCGATGACGTCGGTGGCGCGATGGATGCCGAGGTCCTGCAGGGACGCCGCCGCCAGGCTCGAGGAGTACCCCTCCTGGCACAGCACGACCACCTCGAGGTCGTGGCGCGCGATGGGCAGTGCGGCCTCCGAGGCCGGGTCGAAGCGCCACTCCAGGACGTTGCGCTCGACGAGCAGCGCCCCGGGCAGCTCGCCCTCTTCCCGACGCTGGGCCTCGGGCCGGGTGTCCACGACGACGGCGCCGCGCTCGCGGACGGCGGCGTCGGCCTCCTCGGGGGTCAGTCGGTGCAGCCGGGCGCGGGCTCGGGCCAGGACCTCGTCGATGCTGTTCACCAGTCCACTCCTGCCGCCTGCTCCTCCTCGACGACGAGTGCGCCGTCGACCTCACGGTAGCTCGTCATGAGTGTGAGCCTGGGGGCGTAGACGTGCAGGCTGACGGCCGGGTCGGGGCCGAGGTTGGTGACCCGGTGCAGGTGGCGGCGACCGAAGGTGCGCTGGTCCCCGGGGTCGAGCCGGACACCGGGCGCGGTGACGCGTCGCACGGGGTCGAGGTCGACGGCGCTGCGGTACCCGGCGACCTCCTCGGTGAGGACGCCCTGCAGGACGACGAACGAGCCCGAGCTGCCGCCGTGGTCGTGCCACGGCGTGCCCTGGCCCGGCAGCCAGGTCAGCAGCCACGCCTCGTGGTCCTCGTCCGCGTGGAGGCGGGCGTAGTAGCGGGTGACCGGGTCGAAGTCGACGAGCCGCGACCAGAGGGTCTGCTGGCGGGCGAGGCGTCGAGCCGTGTCGGCGAGCTGGACGGGTGTGCGGGGAGCGTTGCGGGACATGCCGAAGGAGGCCTTTCGTGGCTGCGGTGGAGTCGGTGCTGCGGTGCACTGCGCTGCGGTGCTTTGCGCTGCGGTGCACCGCGGGAGGGAGGCCCGGCGGGCGGGCCTCGGGGCGCTCATCGCACCCGGCGACATCGCTCTCGGACGGCGCTCGCATAACTGCACGTTTCCACATCAAGAAGCGTAACTTATGCATCTTGTGCCGCAAGGGCTGTCCGGAATGTGGCGGCATACTGGCGCCGGACGGCCGGAAAAGAGAGGGCGCGATGTCGGTGCTGGCGCCTAGGTTGCTCGGGTGACCCTCGACGCCCGACGTGACCCCGATGCCCAGCCCGCACCGGAAGTGGTGCCGTCCGGGTCCAGCGCGCTGCGCCCGGCTGACCGCTGGCTCGTCCTCGGGGCCATGGCGCTGACGCTCGTGCTCTGGGCGTCGGCCTTCGTCGCGATCCGCCACCTCGGGCACGACGTCCCACCGGGCGCGCTGTCCCTCGGGCGGCTCCTCGTGGCGTCCGTGGCGCTGGCGGCCCTCGTGTTCCGCCGGCCGCGCACGTGGCCGGCCCGCCGCGACTGGCCGCTCCTGCTCCTGTGCGGCGTCGCGTGGTTCGGGGTGTACAACCTCGCACTCAACGAGGCGGAACGGCGCATCGACGCCGGCACGTCGGCCCTCGTCGTGCAGATCGGGCCGATCATCGTCGCGCTCCTCGCCACCGTGTTCCTCGGCGAGGCGATGAGCAGGTGGCTGCTCATCGGGATGGCCGTCGGCTTCGCGGGCGTCGTCGTCATCGCGCGCGGGTTCTCCTCCGGCGGCTCCGGTGACCTCGTCGGGGTGTGGCTCGCGGTGCTGGCCGCCGTGACCTACGCCGTCGGCGTGCTCGCGCAGAAGCCGCTCCTCGGGCGGCTGCCCGGGCCCGAGGTGACCTGGATCGCGTGCGTCGTCGGCGCCGTCACGTGCCTGCCGTGGACCGGTGAGCTCGTCGACGTCGTTCGGACGAGCGACGCGTCGTCGCTGCTGTGGATCGTCTACCTCGGGGTCTTCCCGACCGCCATCGCGTTCTCGACGTGGGCGTACGTGCTGGCCCGCGGCAACGCCGGGACCGTCACCCTGACGACGTTCCTCGTGCCGTTCATCGCCACCCTCATCGCCTGGGTGCTGCTCGACGAGGTGCCGCCCGCGCTGACCTTCCTCGGCGGTGCGCTCTGCATCGCGGGCGTGCTCCTGACGCGGCGCAAGCCCGGGCGGGCGTCCGCCCGAACGCAGTAGAGCCGGCCTGCTCGGAGCACGCCTCAGCCGGCGACGGCGCGCGGCGTGCGGGTGAACGCGCGGCGGTAGCGCAGCGGCGGGACGCCGATCTGTCGCTGGAAGTGGTGGCGCAGGATCGCCGCCGTGCCGAACCCGCTCTCGTGCGCGATCCGCTCGACGTCGAGGTCGGTCGACTCGAGCAGGTGCCGGGCGCGCAGCACCCGCTGGGTGGTCAGCCACCGGTGCGGCGACGTGCCGACCTCGGCCGCGAACCGCCGCGCGAAGGTCCGCTCCGACATCGCCGCGCGACGCGCCAGTGAGGGCACCGAGTGGTCCTCGTCGAGGTGCTCGAGGACCCAGTCGAGGACCTCCTGCAGCGAGTCGCACGACTGCCCCGGCACCGGCGTCTCGACGTACTGCCGCTGGCCGCCGTCCCGGTGGGGCGGCACGACCATCCGGCGCGCGATGCGCGTCGCCACCTCCGAGCCGAGCTCGGTGCGCACGAGGTGCAGGCACGCGTCGATGCCCGCCGCCGTGCCGGCGCTCGTGATGACCGGGCCGTCCTCGACGTACAGCACGTCGAGGTCGACGCGGGCCGTCGGGCAGACCTCCGCGAGCCGCGCGGCGTACCGCCAGTGGGTCGTCGCAGCGCGCCCGTCGAGGACCCCTGCGGCCGCGAGGGAGAAGGCGCCGGAGCACACCGACAGGACGTGGGCGCCGCGGGCCACGGCGTCGCGCAGGACGTCGAGGACGCCCTCGTCGAACGGTCCCTCGACGGTCCCGGCCGGGACGGCGACGAGGTCCGCGTCGCGGGCGGCGGCGAGGTCGTGGGTCGGGACGATGCCGATGCCGCTCGTCGTGCGGTGCACCTGCCCGGGGCGCGAGGCGCACACGCGGAAGTCGAAGGCCGGCAAGCCGTCGTCGGTCCGGTCGATGCCGAAGACCTCGCAGAGCACCCCGAGCTCGAACGCGGCGACCGGCTCCTGGACGACGACGGCGATGGTGCGCAGCATCCGCTCAGTCTGCCACGAGATTGGCAGGAAATCATCGGAGGGCGACTGTTCTGCCACTCGTGGCGGCATCCCGATGCGCGCAGACTTTCTGCCATGGACATCATCTTCTTCATCGCCCTCATCGCCCTGGTTCTCGCAGCCCTCGAGCCGCACCACCGCCGCACCTTCCACCTGCCGCACGCGCCGTTCGGTGCCGACGCCGACCGCGATGCCGACCTCCCGCGCGTCCTGCACGACGCGGTCCGTCGCTGACGGTGCTGCGAGCAGCCCCCACCGGCACCCGACGGCCGATCGCGTCGTATCCGGGCCTCTAGGCCTAGTCCTAGACAGGCCGATAGGCCTTCAGCGACGCGCCGTCAACGGTTGCGTCGGGCGACGGCCGCGGACAGCACCGTCGCGAACCCGCACCACGCCGCGTACGGCAGCAGCGCCGCACCGCCGGGCCTGCTGACGCGCAGGGTCCGCCGCGCGAGGTCGAGCCCGCTCGCCGAGAGCACCGCGCTCTCCACCGCGGCGAGGTCCGGACGTCGCGCCCCCCAGAACACCCAGCTCCATGCCGCGTTCAGCGCGAGGTTCGTGCCGAACGCGCGGAGGTAGGCGGCCCGCCCCGCGGTGTCACCGGCCCGGTCGAGGGTCGTCAGCGTCGACGCGGCGGTGGCCGCGAGGTCGGTGTAGAGCACCGTCCACACGAGCGGAAAGGCGACCGGGGGCGGCTGCCACGCCGGCTTGACCAGCGACCGGTACCAGCGCGAGCCGGGCCGCGTGCCCATCGAACCGGCCACGGCGCACGCGGCCACCGCCGTCCCGGCGACCACGGCGTTGCGCAGCGCGGTGTCGCGCGGCACGGTCCGCATCGCAGCGCGCACCGCGTCGTCGAAACCGGTGAGTCCACCCGGCACGTCGACGTAGCCCTCGATGTCGCGTTCCTTCGCCACGACCTCGTGCACGAGGCTGCCGACGAGCGGCTTGGCCAGGCCCGCGGAGATCGGCGTGACGAGCCCGACCCAGTGGCTCGCGAGCCGAGGCGTCAGCACGGGAACGGTCGCGACGAGACGGCGACGCCGTCCGGTGACGGCGGCGAACCGCGCGATCATCTCCCGGTAGGTCAGGACGTCCGGTCCGCCGATGTCGAACGTCCGGTTGACCTCCGGGGGAAGCGAACCCGCGCCGGCGAGGAGGGTCACGACGTCGTCGATCGCGACCGGCTGGATGCGGTTGTCGAGCCACCTCGGCGCGACCATGGCCGGCAGGCGGGTCGTCAGGTAGCGCAGCATGTCGAAGGACGCCGACCCGTCCCCGATGACCACAGCGGCCTGCAGCACCGCCGTCGGGACGCCCGAGCCGAGCAGGATCCGCCCGACCTCGACGCGTGAGGCCAGGTGCGGGGACAGCTGCTCGCCCGAGGGGTGCAGGCCGCCCAGGTAGACGATGCGTCGGATGCCGGCCAGCCGGGCGGCCTCGGCGAACGTCGTCGCGGCGGCGCGGTCGCGCCGCTCGAAGTCGGGACGGTCGTCCATCGAGTGCACGAGGTACCAGGCGGCCTCGACGCCCTCGAGCGCCGCCCGCAGGTCGCTCGCCGAGGAGACGTCGCCCTCGGCCACCTCGACGCGAGAGCGCCACGGCTTGTCGGCGACCGACGAACGGCGCCGGGTGAGGACGCGGACGGTCCAGCCGGCATCGAGCAGCCGGGGCACGAGGTGGCCGCCGATGTAGCCGGAGGCACCCGTCACGAGGGCGGTTCGGGCGGAGGTCATGGGATCACCTGGTCAGCTCGAGGGCGGGTGGGAGGAGCACGAGCATCCCGGTCGACCACACGACGTGCGTGATGACCGGACCGAGGAAGCCGCCGGTGACACGGCGCTGCAGGCCGGTCACGAGGCCGAGCACCGCTGCGGCGAGGACGAGGAGGGGGACACCGGTGCCGACCGTGGTCAGCGCGTAGAGGCCGGTCGTCAGGGTCACCGGGTGGCGTGGGAGGGCGGCGTAGAGGGCGCCCCGGAAGTAGAGCTCCTCGACGACGCCGTTGAGGAACGTCAGGGCCAGCACCGCTGCGAACGCGCCGAACCGGGCGTGGTCGAGCAGCTCGTCGACCGGTTCGCGCAGCAGGGGGACGCGCGCCACGACCAGCGCTCCGGCGAGGAACACGACGAGCAGCAACGTGCCGAGGACGAGGGACTGCACGACGGGCCGAGCCCGCTCTCCCCGTCGGGTGCGGCCCATGCCGGCGTGCAGGGGGCCGGACGCCAGTGCGCCGAGCAGCCACAGGGCCGCGAGCCCCAGCGTCGCGACG